>DASUNL010000446.1:0-6199 GCA_036277175.1 Pyrinomonadaceae bacterium
GTCGCGGCCCGACCCGCGACGGCGCAAAACACGCGCGCCCGAAGCCGCACCATCAAACTTTTCTTCTCCAACGAGCGACTGCAAAAGTGGCCCGACAGGTGCGGAGAGGTCTTCGCCGTCCGCCGCACGATTCCTTCAACGCCTTCGGTCGCCGCCGACACCCTGCGTCAACTCTTGCGCGGCCCGACGCGCGCCGAGCGACGTCGCGGCTACCATTCATGGTTCTCCGCGCGCACGGCTCGCGCGCTCATCAATGTCCGCGTGCGCGGCGGCGCGGCCTACGTGAACCTGAGAGACTTCTCCCGCGTCATCAGCGGCGCTAGCTCCTCGTGCGGCTCCGAGCAGTTCTTCGCGCAGGTCGAGACGACGCTCCGTCAGTTCCCCTCCGTCCGCAAAGTCTTCTACGCCTTCGACGGCGACCCCGCGCCCTTCTACGAATGGATGCAGCTCGAATGCCCCGACGAGCTTCGCGCCTGCACGCCCGCCTCTTTCCGCGAAGAGTGAGCGACGCCGCGCGGCGAGTGGCACGCGCGCTCGCGCCATTGTAAAATTCAACGCGACGCAATGGTCACGGCACTCTACATCCTTCTCGTCTTTTTCCTAGTCTTAGCCAACGGGTTTTTCGTCGCGTCGGAGTTCGCGCTCGTCGGCGTGCGCCGCTCGCGCGTCGAGATGCTGGCCGCGACCGGCGACCGTCGCGCGCGACTCCTGCTCGCTCTGCTCGACAACCTCAACGCCTACATCTCGGCCACGCAGCTCGGCATCACGATGGCCTCGCTCGCGCTTGGCTGGATCGGCGAGCCGGTCTTCGCGCACATGCTCGAAGCGCCCTTGCGAGGGCGCGTCTCGGAGACGGCGCTCCACACCATAGCGTTCGTCGTCGCCTTCGCCATCATCACGTTCCTCCACATCGTGTTGGGCGAACTGGCCCCGAAGACGATGGCGCTCGAACGCGCCGAGCGCGTCGCGCTCGCCGTCGCGTGGCCGCTGCACGCCTTCTACAAAATCTTCAGCTGGCCCATCCGCGTGCTCGACTGGGCGGGCACGCGCACCGTCCGCCTGTTCGGCCTCCACCCTTCGGCGGAGCACGGCGCGGTCTACACGGGCGAAGAGCTGCGCCACCTCGTCGACGCTTCGCGCAAGAGCGGCCACATCGAGGCCGAGGAGCAGAGACTACTCGACGGCGTCTTCGAGTTCAGTGACGCCGAGGTGCGCGAGGCGATGGTTCCGCGCACGCGCGTCGAGGCGCTCCCGGCGACGGCCACGCTCGCCGAGGCGCGCGAGGCTTTTCGCGCGACCGGCTACTCGCGCCTGCCCGTCTACCGCGAACGCCTCGACCAGATCGTCGGCGTCCTCTTCCGCAAGGACTTGGACATGGGGCAGGCGCGCGCCGAAGAGTTCTCGGCCGAGAGGCTGGCGCGCGCGCCGCTCTTCGTCCCCGCGACGGCGACGCTCGGCGCGGCGCTCGCGCTGCTTCGGTCTGCGCGCACGCACCTCGCCTTCGTCATCGACGAACACGGCGGCGTCGAGGGCATCGTCACGCTGGAAGACTTGCTCGAAGAGATTGTCGGCGAGATAGACGACGAGTACGACGAGGAAACGCGCTCGCAAATAGTCGAGCAGCCCGACGGGACGTACCTCCTCGACGGGATGCTGGCCGTGCGCGACGCCAACCGACATTTCCGTCTGGGGCTGCCCGAGGAGGGACGTTACACGACGCTGGCGGGATTTCTGATGGAGCGGGCCGGGCGGCTCCTGCGTCCCGGCGACGAGGTCGCGCACGAGGGCGCGCTCTTCAGCGTCGAACGCCTCGAAGGCCGGAGCATACGCCGCGTGAGATTCACGCCCGCACGGGAAGCGCAGGCGCGCGAGGGCGAAGGCGAGGGCGAAGGCGGCGGCGGTCGGGCGGCGCGAGCCTCTGCGTGGCTTCCGCTCGCGGGCGGCGCTTGGGCGACGCTTGCGGAAGGCGGCGCGGAGTTGTTCACGTGCGCGCTCGTGCTCGTTTGAGCGTCGGGCCGCCGGGTGTGCGGCGTAGTGCGCGACGCTACTTCGGCGGGGGCGTGGGCATCTGCGAGATTTGCCACGCGATGAAGGCGATGAAGGCGAGCATCGCGCAGAGGATGACGAGGACGACCGTGTCGAGGTGGAAGACGTTGGCGGGCGCGCGCTCGCGGTCGATGAGTTCTTCCGGCGCTTTGACGCTCGTGTTGTCGACCTTAATCGTCGCGTCGCTGTACGAGCCGTCGCCCGCCGCCCTCTGCGTCTCGGCGGCCAGCTCCGGATGCAACTCTTCAAGCGGGGCGAGCAGCGCCGAAAGCTCGTCGGCGTGCTTCTTCCTGTCCTTCCGCCCGTGCTTGTGCCTGAAGCGTCTTACAGCCATCTAATCTTCCTCAGGTAAAAGTAGATTGCCAAGCCAACGACGACCATCGAGAGCAGGGCGAAGACGTAGCCGTAGCGCCACCCGAGTTCCGGCATCAGGTGGAAGTTCATCCCGTAGATTCCGGCGATGAGCGTCACCGACATCAATATGGTCGAGATGGACGTCAGACGCTTCATCACTTGATTCATGCGGTTGCCGGAGACGGACAGGTATGCGTCCATCGTCGAGCCGAGCATGTCGCGCAGGGTGTCGATGGTGTCGGCGACGCGGATGATGTGGTCGAACACGTCCTGAAAGTAGACGAGCGTCTGGCGTCGGAAGACTGGCTGCTCGCGCCGGAGCATGGTGTTGAAGACGTCGCGCAAGGGCGTGATGGAGCGGCGCAGGTAGAGCAGTTGCTTCTTGATGCGGAAGATGTCTTGGATTGACTCGGGGCGGAAGTTTCCGAAGATGTCGTCTTCGAGGTCGTCCATCCGGTCGCTGAGCACGTCGAGGAGCGGCATGTAGTCGTCGACGATGGCGTCGATGAGCAGGTAGGCCAGAAGCCCCGCGCCGTGGTCGGCCCTGTCCGTCCACTCGCCCCACAGGCGGCGCGCCGTCTCAATCGCGCGGATGGGTCGGCTGTGGACGGTGACGAGGTAGTTCGGGCCGAGGAAGATGTTCAGCTCGCGAAGCTCAAGGTCGTCCGAAGGGCCGACGAGCGCGGCCTCGTAGACGACGATGAAGTAGTAGCCGTTGTACTCTTCAATCTTCGGGCGCTGGTGCGCGTTGCGGCAGTCCTCGATGGCGAGCGGGTGGAAGTTGAACTCCTCGGCCAGCTCCTCGAAGTCTTTCCCGGTCGGGTCGGTCACGTCGGCCCAGACGACGTTCTGCTCGACCCCGCAGTAGTCGCTGATTTCGGCGGCCGGGAAGTCTTGGGTAAACTTCTTCGTCTCGCTGTCCAAACAGGTCGTCGTAATCACGCGGCCGCACGGCCTCCTTCTCGGTCTTCGGCCGTCGAGTATACTTGTTTCGCGCGCCCGGCGGCCCTAAAATTTTTCATGCGCCCCGTTTCCAAATCGCTTCAGGAGTACACGCGCGGCGTGGCGGGCGGGCTTCTGTTCAGCCTGCCGCTGCTCTACACGATGGAGGTCTGGTGGGCGGGCTTCGTCGCGCACCCTTGGCGGCTGGCGCTCTACGTTGCGGCGACGTTCGCGCTCCTGCTCGGCTACAACCGCTTCTTGGGCCTTCGCCGCGACTCATGCTTCCCCGAGGTCGTCATCGACTCAATCGAGGAGTTGGGGCTCGGGCTTCTCATCGCGACGCTCGTGCTATGGCTTCTGGGGCGCGTGACGGCGGACATGGCGGCGACGGAGGTCGTCGGCAAAGTCGTCGTCGAGGCGATGACGGTCGCCATCGGCGTCTCGGTCGGGACGGCGCAACTAGGCGGGGGCGAGGGTGGCGACGGTGACAAGGGCGAGGCGGGCGCGGGCGCGGGCGGCTTCGGTAGTCAGGTGATTATCTCGCTGTGCGGCGCGGTGCTCTTCGCCGCCAACGTCGCGCCGACCGAGGAGATAACGCTCATCGCGTTCGAGATTTCGCCTTGGCGTCTGCTGGGGCTGGCGGCGCTCTCGCTCACGCTCGGCGCGCTCATCCTCTACTACAGCGAGTTCACGGGCGCGCGCGAGGCCGTGCGCTTCGACAGCCATCACGACGTGCTCGTCGGCACGGTCGTCACCTACACGGTCGCGCTCCTTGCGTCGGCCGCCATCCTCGCCTTCTTCGGCCGCTTCGACGGGCAGGCGTTCGCCATGTGCGTAGCGCAGACGGTCGTGCTCGGCGTCGCCGCGACGATGGGGGCGTCGGCCGGGAGACTTCTCTTGCAATGAGTCCTAAGAAAAAGACGAACGCCGCCGCGCGCGACTGGAAGGCCGAGAAGAACTGGCTTGAGTGGACGGTCTTCGGCTTAGGTTTGTTGCTCGTCACGGGTACGCTCGGCTTCCTCGTCTACGACGGGGCGCGGCTCGGCGGCGAGCCTCCGAGCATCGAGGTCAAGCTCGGCACGCCCGAGCGGCGCGCGCACAACTATGTCGTCCCCGTCACGGTCACGAATCACGGCGACGAGACGGCCGAGGGCGTCGTCGTCGAGGTCTCGATGGAGGGCGTCGAGGGCGAGCGCGGAGAGTTCGTCGTCGCCTTCCTCCCGCGCCGCTCGACGCGCGAAGGCTGGGTCGCCTTCCGCACAGACCCGACGGGCGCGCGCCTCACTCCCCGCGTCCTCGGCTACGAAAAGCCCTAAAACGCCGAAGCCTTCAAAGCCTCCAACCCCTAAAGCCCGCGCGGCGCGTCATCTTTACATAACTATGACAAACCGCGCGCCCCGTTCCTGCTACGATACTCGCACCCCCTGACATCTTAAGTGCGCGGTCGATATGTTCGCGTCCGCCGGCGAATTCTGGGAGGGAGAAAAGTGTCTAGCGTGTCAACAGAGGCGTGGCCGAACAAACGGCGAGACGGAATAAACTGGGCGACGACCATCACGATGGTCGCCTTCCACGCGGCGTCAATCGCTGCGCTCTTCATGTTTTCGTGGCAGGGGCTCGTGGCCCTCGTCGCGCTCTGGTGGGTCTCGGGCAGTCTCGGCATCGGCATGGGCTTCCACCGCCTCCTGACGCACCGGGGCTACAAGACGCCGAAGTGGGTCGAATACTCTCTGACCGTCTGCGGCCTGCTCACGCTCGAAGGCGGCGCGATTAACTGGGTGGCGACGCACCGCATCCACCACGCGCACACAGAGGGGCCGGAAGACCCGCACACGCCGCGCGACGGTAAGTGGTGGGCGCACATGGGGTGGATTCTGACGGGGACGGGCCAGCAGTACGACCGCGCGACCCTGCAACGCTACGCGCCCGACTTGATGCGCGACCCCGTCCACGTCTTCCTCAACCGTTGGTTCTACGCGCCGGTCGTCGTCTCAGGCATTCTGCTCTTCGCCCTCGGCGGCTGGTCGGTGCTGCTCTGGGGACTCTTCCTGCGCACGACCCTCGGGCTTCACGCGACGTGGCTCGTCAACTCGGCGACGCACCTCTGGGGCCGACGTCGCTTCGAGACCGACGACGACTCGCGCAACAGTTGGTGGGTGGCGCTCCTGACCTTCGGCGAGGGCTGGCACAACAACCACCACGCGCACCCGACCTCGGCGCGCCACGGCCTGCGCTGGTACGAGATCGACCTCAACTGGTACGGCATCCGCGCGCTCCAGATACTCGGCCTCGCCAAATCCATTAAGACCGTCGTCGCGACGACACCTCTGCCGCATGCGCGTCTCTCCGCAGCCGCCGCCGAAGAGATGTCGAAGGCCGCTTAGAATTAAAGCCCCCAGGGGGTGACAAGAGAGTAGCCGGGGGCGGCGCGAACCTCGTTCGCCTGCCCCCGACTAATATCCGGTCGCCCTTCGGGGCTTTTACCTTTTGCCTTTTGCCTTCTAACATGTCGGTCATGCGCGTCAGCAGCCGCCGCCGCTCCATCGCCTTCTTCATCACGCTCGGCGCGACGATAGTCTCCATCGCCGTCGCGCTCAACGTGACGTGGATTCTGCTCAACTGGCAGAAGGTCGCGCTGCTCATCCTCGGCCTCGTCTTCTTCGCCGCCATCATCGCCGGCGTCGCACTCAACACCGTCTTCCTCGTCCGCGAGATACGCCGCAACGAGCAGCACGACGCCTTCATCAACGCCGTCTCGCACGAGTTGAAGACGCCCATCGCCTCAATCCGCCTCTACCTTGAAACCTTGAAGACCCGCGACGTCGACGAGCGGCAGCGGCGCGAGTTCTACGACGTG
>DASUNL010000447.1:0-2488 GCA_036277175.1 Pyrinomonadaceae bacterium
CGGGATGCCATCGCGCACGGGGTAGGCGCGGCGGCACGCGACGCACTTAATGGCGCTCCCGTCCTCCTTCAGACGCACCTTCCCGCCGCACGCCGGGCAGATCATGATCTCGACGAATTCCGCATCAACGCTCACGGCCCAACGCCTCGCTCATCTCTAAGATGTTCTTACATCGTAAATCGTATAGCGTGAATCGTAAATCGAAAAGCCGTCTCGCCGCCCGCGCGTCACGGGTCACGCCCTTCGTTCCAACGTGGCGGGGACGCCGCCGCGACCGGGGCGCAGGGTGATGCGCGGCTGCGTCTCGACTCTGTAATCGTCGCGGACGCGCACACGCCACTTGCGCGCGATGGTGGCGAGGACGAGCGTCGCCTCCATCCACGCGAACCCCTCGCCGATGCAGCGACGCGGCCCGCCGCCGAACGGAAAATATGAGAACTGCGGCCGCGCTTGTTTAGCTTCCGGCGTCCAGCGTTCGGGGTCGAACCGCTCGGGGTCGGGGAAGTAGCGCGCGTCGCGGTGCATCACGTACTGGCTCATTAAGACTATCGAGCCGGCGGGCACGTAGTAGCCGCCGACCTCGTAATCCTTGAGCGCGCGTCGGCCGAGTATCCACGCGGGCGGGTAGAGACGCATCGACTCGGCCAGAACCTTCTCCGCGTAAGGCAGGCGCGGCAGGTCTTCGGCCGAAGGCTTCCGGTCGCCGAGCACGGCGTCCACCTCCGCGTGGAGACGCTCTTCGGCCTCCGGGTTCTGCGAGAGCAGATACCAAGTCCACGTCAGGGCGTTGGCCGTCGTCTCGTGTCCGGCGAGGAAGATGGTCATCACCTCGTCGCGCAGTTGCTCGTCGCTCATCCCTTCGTGGTCGCCCTCCTCGTCCTGCGCCAAGAGGAGCATCGAGAGCAGGTCGCCGCGATCCACGCCGCTCGCGCGACGCTCTTCGATGATGCGGTAGATGACCCGGTCGAGACGCGCGCGCGCCTGTTGGAAGCGGCGCGTCGAGGGGAGCGGCAGACGGTCGAGCAGCTCGGCGAACGGCATCATCATGCGCGTGAACGAACTCATCGTGGCCGAGAGAGCTTGGCCCACCTCTTCGGCCTCGGCCTCGGTCTCCGTGCCGAACAGGGTTTGGCCCGCGATGGCGAGCGTCAAGAGCATCATCTCGTGCGCGATGTCGAGCGTGCGGCCGTCGCCCCAACGCTCGCGCTCGTGGCGGAGCGCGTAATCGACCATCACGGAGGCGTAAGCCGCGACGCGCTGTTTATGAAAGGCGGGCTGCGCGAGGCGACGCTGGCGACGGTGGAGGGGCGGCTCGCTCGTCAAAAGTCCTTCGCCGAGCAGACGCTTGGCGCGCTGAAGTCCCCGGCTCTTCATGAAGTCAGAGTTGTGCGTGACGAGCACGTCGCGGACGAAGTCCGGATGACTGAGCAGGAAGAAGTTCTGCGAGCTGTCGCCGAAGCGCGCCACGTCGCCGTAGGTGCGCGCGAGTCTGGTGACGAATTCGAGCGGGTCGCGCGTGAACGTAAGAAGTTGCCAGCCGGGGACGACGCTCTTCGGGCCGGGGGGATGCGCTTGAGTACTCATAGCCAGCTCAAATCTTAAATTTGAAATCTGAGATTTGAAATCCGCAATCCGAATTACAGATGATAACGCCCCGCACGGACGATTGCATCCGCGACGCGGCGTCGGGCCGCGACGGTGTCGGGCGTCGGGTGATGTGTGAGGCGGCGCACCGCTTCGAGCAACGGCGCGGAGTCCGCGCCCGCTGCCGACTCCGCGAGCGCGGCCGCGACCTGTTTGGCCGAATGCGACATCCGGTCGGCCGCGTCGCTCGTGTAGACGCGCGCGATGTCCAACTGCGTCGAGCAAGACGCTTCGCCGCGCGCCGCGACGAGCTTCTCCGCGCGCAGGAGCGCGCTCTCGACGGCGTAGACTTCCGCCGTGACGTCGGCGACGTGGCCGAGCAACTCCTGCTCTTCGGCGAGCGCGTCGCCGTAAAACCCTCTCGCGCGAGCGAGCAGAAGGACGGCGAGTCGCTTGGCGCGCGCGAGCAACGCGCGCTCTTCGGCGAGCGAAGATACTGGACTGGTCGTCGCGTCCGCGTCGTCTTCGAGCGCGCGACGCGCGGACGCCGGGTCGAAGAGTTCCGGCGTCATCTTCAAAAGGCGCGTGGGGATGATGAGGCGGTTGATTTCGTTCGTGCCCTCGTAGATGCGCGTGATGCGCGCGTCGCGGTAGGCGCGCTCGGCCGGGAACTCCTTCGAGTAGCCGTAGCCGCCGTAAACCTGCAACGCCTCGTCCACGACGTAGGCCAGCGCCTCGCTCGTCCAGACCTTGTTAATCGAGCACTCGACGGCGAAGCTCTCAATGGTTTTTAAAACCTGCTCCGCATCGTCTTCCGAGACGGCTTCGAGCGCGCGGTCGACGTCGCCGAGCGTCCTGTAGACCATCGCGTCGCCGACCCAACAGCGCACGGCCATCTCGCCTA
>DASUNL010000448.1:0-3044 GCA_036277175.1 Pyrinomonadaceae bacterium
CGCGCTCTACTTCTCGCGCTCGCCCGTGCCTTACCCGCGCGAGGCCGTCCGTCGTCACGGCTCGCTCGCGGCGGCGCTCGCGGCCGAGCCTCAGTTGCTCGCGTCGTTTCGTAAGCACACGGGGCTTTACGTCTACCGCCGCGAGTTTCTTTTGGAGTACGCGGGCTGGCCCGTCTCGGCGCTCGAACGCGCGGAGGCGCTCGAACAATTGCGCATCCTTGAGCGCGGCGCGAAAATCGTCTTGGCGGAAGCGGCCCGCCCCTCAATCGGCGTCGACACGCCGGAAGACTTGGAGCGCGTGCGCGCGATGTTCGAGGAGAGCGAGAGTCAAAAGTCCGCGCCCTGAACGTCGAGCGGCGAAGTTGAAATGGTATGTCGGGCCGTCGCGCTTGAATTTGAACTCCGGACGGTGAGCTTGAATTCGAGCGTCGAGGTTGGAGTTTGAAGTTATGGAAGACTGGATCGGACTCGGCGTCATCGTCTTCGTGCTCGCGTGCGGCTACTTCGGGTGGTCTTACCTCGGGCGCACGCCGTCGCGCATCAGCACGGAGGAGTTTGAGCGGCGCGCGGCCGAGGGGCGCGGGACGACGAGCGCGGCGTCGGCCGCCGGGCTGCACGCGCTACAGAAACTCATGAACCCGAAAGCGGCCGAGGCCGTCGAAGTGCAGAAAGACTTACGCGCAGGCTTCTACGACGACCAGCAGGAGACGGGCGACGGCGGCGAAGACGAACACGACGAGGAGAAGAGCGAATGAAAGGCATTCAATTCGTAACGGACGAGGCGGGCCGTAAGACTGCGGTTCTCATCGACCTCAAAAAATACGGCGAGCTGTGGGAGGACATCTACGACAGCATCGTCGCGCGCCAACGAGCCGACGAGCCGAGGGAGACGCTTGAGTCGGTAAAGCAGCGCCTACGTAAGCAGGGAAAACTCGATGGCTAATTACGCCGTCGCCCTCACACGCTCGGCGCGCAGGGAGCTTGAACGACTCGACGCCACAATAGTCAGACGAGTCATCCCGAGAATCGAGGCGCTCGCCCGGCAACCGCGCCCGTCGGGTTGCCGGAAACTCGTGGGCGAAGAGAACTTGTGGCGAATACGGGTGGGTGATTACCGGGTCGTTTACACGGTAGACGACGAAAGAGAAGTGGTGGATGTCATCGGCGTCAGGCATCGCAGCAAAGCTTACGACTGACCGAGGCCGTGACGACATCGCGGGTGGTTGACTATGCGACGTGGAAAGGGAAGAGATGCCTAAATACATTTTCGTGACGGGCGGCGTGGTGTCGAGTCTAGGGAAGGGGCTGGCGGCGTCGTCCATCGGAAGCTTGCTTGAGGCGCGGGGCTTGAAGGTCACGCTGATTAAGCTCGACCCCTACATCAACGTCGACCCCGGCACGATGTCGCCCTTCCAGCACGGCGAGGTCTTCGTCACCGATGACGGCGCGGAGACCGACCTCGACCTCGGCCACTACGAACGCTTCACGAACGCGCGCCTCTCCCAAGGCAACAACTGGACGACCGGAAGAATCTACCTCTCCGTCATCGAGAAGGAGCGCAGGGGCGACTATCTCGGCAAGACCATCCAAGTCATCCCGCACATCACGGACGAGATAAAGCGCGCCGTCCGCGCCGTCGCCGAGAAGGACGAGCCGGACGTGGTCATCGTCGAAATCGGCGGGACGGTCGGCGACATCGAGTCTCTGCCGTTCCTCGAAGCCATCCGCCAGATGGGCAACGAAGAACGCCAGCAGCGCGAGAACGGCGCGCTCTTCATACACCTGACGCTCGTCCCCTACATCGCCGCCGCCGGGGAACTCAAAACGAAGCCGACGCAGCACTCTGTGCGCGACCTCCGCGAGATAGGCATTGCCGTCGACATCCTTCTCTGCCGCAGCGACCGCCCACTGTCGCGCGACCTCCGCTCGAAGATCGCGCTCTTCTGCAACGTGCGCGAGTCGGCCGTCATCGCCGCGCAGGACGTGGACACCATCTACGAAGTCCCGCTCGCCTTCCACGAGCAGGGACTCGACGACTTGATAGTCTCCGAGCTATGTCTTCAGGAGCGCGCCGCGCACACAGACCTGACGCGCTGGCGCGAGCTGGTCGCGACCGTCCGCGACCCGTCGAACGGAAGTGTCCGCATCGGCATCGTCGGCAAGTACGTCGAGCTTGAAGACTCTTACAAGTCTCTGCGCGAGGCTCTGACGCACGGGGGCGTGGCGAACAATTTGCGCGTCAACGTCAGTTGGGTCGAGTCGGAGAGTTTGATGGACGACGATTTCGAGGAGCGCTTGCGCGACTTCGACGCCATCCTCGTTCCGGGCGGCTTCGGCAAGCGCGGCGTGGCCGGGATGATTCGCGCCATCGGCTACGCGCGCCGCTCGCGCACGCCCTACTTCGGCATCTGTCTTGGCATGCAGACGGCCGTCATCGAGTACGCGCGCGCCGTCTGCGGACTCGCGGGCGCGGACTCGACCGAGTTCGACGCGGAGACGCCGCACCCCGTCATCTTCAAGCTGCGCGACCTCGTCGGCGTCGAGGAGATGGGCGGGACGATGCGCCTCGGCGCGTGGCCGTGCAAGCTTCAGGAAGAGAGCCTCGCGCGCGAGGTCTACGGCGGCGCAAGTGAAATCAGCGAGCGACACCGACACCGCTACGAGTTCAACCCCGAGTTCCGCGAGCGGCTCGAAGAGGCGGGCCTTGTCTTTAGCGGCGAGTCGCCCGACGGCCGCTTCGTCGAGATGGTCGAGCTTGGGCGCGACGCGCACCCTTGGTTTCTGGGCTGCCAGTTCCACCCCGAGTACAAGTCAAAACCCCTCGCGGCGCACCCGCTCTTCGCCTCGTTCGTCCGCGCGGCGCACGAGAACCGTATGCGCGACGAGAACGCGGGCGAGGACGCCGACGCGCTTGAACTGCCCGCCGCCGAGCAGGCCCACGCCGTCGCGGGCGACGACTGACGATGCGCATCCCGCAAATCGAGACGGCGCGCCTCGTCCTGCGCGGCTTCACGGATGCGGACTTCGACGAGTTCGCCGCGATG
>DASUNL010000449.1:0-13650 GCA_036277175.1 Pyrinomonadaceae bacterium
GGCGTCTTCGACGCGACGACGCTCCTCCGCATCTGGACGGAGCAGACGCCGCGGACGATTTTCCCCGCGCGCCGCGTCGGCTTTTTGCGCGAAGGCTACGAGGCCAGCTTCGTCGCGCTCGACGCGAACCCGCTCGCCGACTTCGCGGCCGTGCGCAAAGTCGCGCTGCGCTTTAAACAGGGACACCTGATTAAGTAGACATCAAACAGGACGCAGCAGAAGCTCGTAGTCGAGGCCGAACTCGCGCAAGCCGGGGAGCATGCGCAGGTTCATCCTCACCTGCCGGTAGGTGTAATAAACGTCGGGCCGGTTCTTCTTCGGCGGGAGCGAAATCTTCGGCGCGTCGTCGGTCGCGTCGTTGTGCGCGTCGGTTGCGCCGGTCGCTACGTCAGTATCGCGGACGACGTAGTCGCGCTTCCAGTCCTTGAAGTGCGGCCAGAGGCCGAGCGTGGCGAGGCCGCGACGTATGCCGTAGGTGCGCGCTCGCTCGACGCGGAAGCCCGTCGCCTCGAAGGCGCGCATGAGCGCGCGTCGCGGGAAGAAGAAGAGATGGCCGGAGCGACTGAGGGCGGGCCGTCCCGTCTCGCGCTCGAACTTGATGAGATTCAAACTGTCGGTCACGCCGTTCGGAACGAAGAGGTGGAGCGTCCCCGTGTCCTTCAGAATGCGCCGGCACTCGCGCAAGAGGGCCAGAGGGTCTGTGACGTGTTCGAGGACGTTTCGGATTTGGATGTAGTCGAAATGGTCGGCGGGGAAGTCGGCCTCTGCGAGCAAGCCCTGACGCACGTCGAGCTTCAACTCGCGCCGCGCGTACTCGACGGCGTGCCGCGTCAGCTCGACGCCCGTCACTTCCCACGCGGGCGACTCTCGACGTATGCCGTCGATGAAGTAGCCGAGGCCGCAGCCCACGTCGAGGAAGCGTCCCGGCTCGTAGTTTTTGAGGACGACGCGCGCGAAGGCCGCGCCCCAACCTTGCTGCTTGTACCAGTCGGTGCCGTAGTACTGCGGCCGGTAGAAATGTTCGAGCTCGGCGGGCGTTGCGTCGGGCGAAAGGTAACGCACAGTGCAATCGACGCACTCGACGAGGTCGAATTGCGAGCCTCCGCCGAGCGTCGCCCCGCACAGACGTTTCGCCTCAGCTTCGCTCTGACAGATGGGGCACATGGGTAACAGTTGCGCTCGTCCGCCCGCCTAAACACGACGCACGACTTCACGACTCACGATTGACGATTGACGATTCACGACTTCACGATTCACGGCCCTTCGACGACTTCGATTTTCGTGACGGGGTGAATCTCCCAAGAGGTCGCGCGCCAGTTGCCTGCGCGCGCGGGGGCCGTGTTCTCGGCCTCCTCGTCGTGCTCGATGTCGTAGAGCAGCCAGCCCTCGAAGCGGCAGCGGCGGCCGACGAGCGTGTGCCTGAGCGCCGACTCAGACCAATCGAGTCCGCGACGCGCGGCCTCGGCCCTCACGCGCGGCGTCACTTCGACGACCATGCGCTCGCGCACGCCTGCGTCCGCGCTCGCGGCGACGTAGATGTGCGTGTCGCGCCGACGAACGGAATAGCAGTTGGCGGCCTCTATCCCGCCGGGCGAGACGCCGACGACGTAGCCTTCAATCGCGGCGGCGCGCGTCTCCGTCCAGCGCGCGCGGTCGTCGCCCGGCCGCAGGATTTCCGCGAGCGTCACGGCGCGGTCGAACTCTTCGGCGCGCGGCCGCGTATCGCGATTCTTGAGCCGCGAGAAGGCGCGCACCTTCGCCGTCAGAGCCGCGCCGTTGCGCGGGCAGACCGGCGAGAAGAAGAGGACGAAGACCGTCAACGTCGCCGCCGCGACGAAGAGCAGCGCGAGCAAGGCGCCGCGCCGTCGCCGTCCGCCACGACTCTTCGCCTTCATCCGCGCGCTCGTCTCTTCACTCACCGGCGGGATTGTAACAACGCGCGCCGCGCGGCGCACAAGCGGCTGAAAGCTTCGCGGCCGTCAAACGTCAGTCGCCGACAAGTCGTCGGCGATCAAAGGCAAGTCGTCGGCGGTCAGCGGCGGAAACCCTTCAACACCTCTGCGTTGCCTTCGAGGATGAGGGGCGTCTGCGCGGGGTCGGCTTCGAGCGTCCACCGTTCGTGCTCGAACGTGCCGCCCAAGACGATGCCGTCGCGGCGCGGGAACATGTAGTGGGGGCCGGACAGATAACAGTAATCAATCTCCGTCTGCGGCAGTAGCACTTCGAGCTGCCCGCGCACGGGGATGAGCTTCTCGTCGCCGAAGAGAGCGCGCGCGCCGAGGCCCGTGCAGTTGATGACGGCGGGCTCGGGAAGCGACGCCAGCTCTTCGCGCCCGCGCAACTCGCGCACGACGACGCGCCCGCCCGCGATGAGGTAGTCGCGAAGAAGCGCGTTCATGTAGACGGCCGGCTCGATGAGCATCGTCGAAAACTGCGTGACGTGCTTGAAGCCGGGGAAGCGTTTCGCGTCGCGGTGGATGATTGTCTCCGGGTAGAGGTACGCGCCGCCCGGCAACTCGTGCTCGACTTCGGGTGGCTCACGTCGCAAATTGTACGTCTCAATCCAGCGCACGCCGTACTGCTCGCCGACGAGACTCTGGAATGCGCGGTGCGAGATGCGGCACGCCTCGTGGTACTGCGCGACGAACGTCGCGTCAACTCTCTGCGGGTTGTAGAGCGAGGTCGGGAACCAGAAGCCGCCCGCGACGTTCGAGGTCGTTTCGGGCGGCAGCTCCTTGGCGTAGATGGTGACTTCGAGGCCGCGACGTTGTAGGAGTCGCGCCGTCGAAAGCCCCATCACGCCGCAGCCGAGGACGGCGAAGCGCGTGTGCCCGGCGGCGCGCGCCTCCGCGACGGCCAGCTCGGACGTCCCCCAAGAGAGCGTAATCCCTGAGCCGCCGTGCCCGTAGTTGTGCGTGACCGTCTTCTCGCCGACGCGCTCGGTCTTTAAGACGAAGCCTTCGGCGCGATAAGGGCGCAGGCCGACGACCGTGCGAATCAGACGCTCGCGCGAAATCTTGACGGGCGCGAAACGCCGCCTCTCCTCCGCCGCCAACACGGCCGCCGCGACCCGCGCCTCCAACCCGCCCGACGCCAGAGCGACCGCCCCCGCCGCCGTCACCGAAGAACGCAGGAAAGCGCGCCGGTCAATGTTTTGTCTAAGAGTCACTCAACCTTCACTCGTCGGACTGTAAGGCAAGCACGCGCAGCGCCAGAGCCTACGCCTTAGCAATCGCCTCGTCGGAAGATTGGCCGTAGGTCATCACCCCCGGCAACTCGACCACCTCTGCCAGCCAACGCCCGTCCTCCTCACGCTCAAACTCGACCGTAAATCTCATCGTCTTCACCTCGCCGAAATCCTACCACAAGCGAACGACGCGAGTTCAAAAAGTCTCGTCAGGCTGCGGCGCGCGACTTAGGAGCGGAGCTGGATGTTGTAGGTTTTGATTTTGGAGTTGAGGGTGGTGGCGTTCATGCCGAGGAGGCGCGCGGCGCGGGATTGGTGGCCGCCCGTCTGGTCGAGGGCGCGGCGGATGAGGTCGATCTCGAAGCGGCGCACCTCGTCGTAGAAGTTGACGCCGGCCGAGACGTCGACGGCCGAGGCGGCGGCCGACGTGGCCTGCGCGCCGAAGGCACGCTGCGGGTCGGAGATGTCGGCGGGCAGACACTGGCGCGTCACCTCGTCGCCCGGCGCGATGACGACGGCGCGCTCGATGACGTTCTCCAACTCGCGGACGTTGCCCGGCCACGTGTAGGCTTCGAGGAGCGCCAAGACGTCGGGCGCGAGCTGCTCGGTGACGCGGCGCGCGTTCTCCTCGTTGTACTTGCGTATGAAGTGCTGCGCCAGAAGCACGATGTCCTCGCGCCGCTCGCGCAAAGGCGGAAGCTCGATGGGGACGACGGCGAGGCGGTAGTAGAGGTCTTCGCGGAACGCGCCTTGGCGCACGGCCTCCTTCAGGTCGATGTTCGTGGCCGTGATGATGCGCACGTCGACGCGGCGCGGGGTGGTGTCGCCCAAAGGAGTGAACTCGCGCTCTTGCAGGACGCGAAGGAGTCGCGCCTGCGTCTCGGGCGGGAGGTCGCCTATCTCGTCGAGGAAGATTGAGCCGCCGTCGGCGACTTCAAACAGACCCTTCTTCGCCGCGACCGCGCCGGTGAACGCGCCGCGCGTGTGGCCGAACAGCTCCGACTCCAAAAGCTCCGAAGGGATGTTCGACGAGTTGACCGTGACGAAGGGTTTCTGCGCGCGCGGACTCTGTTCGTGAATCGCCTTGGCGATGAGTTCCTTGCCCGTGCCCGACTCGCCGGTGATGAGGACGGTCGAGCGCGCGGGCGCGACTTGGTCGACGAGCTGGAAGACGGCCTGCATCTTGTCGGAGCGACCGATGATGCTCCCACGCTCGACCGAGCGACTCATCGCGCGCCTTAGAGTCTGCCGCTCCTCTTCCTTGCGCCGCCGCTTGATGCCGGCCGCGACCGTCGAAAGAATCTGCTCGTTCTGAAAAGGCTTGCGGATGCAGCCGAACGCGCCGCGCTCCCACGCGCCGATGGCCGTGTCGAAGGTGGCGTAGGCCGTAATCATCACGACGACGGCATCGGCGTCCGACTTTAAAATCTCTTCGAGCGCGCGCAAGCCCCCCATGCCGGGCATCGACACGTCGAGCAAAACGACGTCGTAGGCGCGTCGGCCGTAAGTCTCCAAGCCCTCCTCGCCGGTCTTCGCGAGGTCAACGCGGTAGCCCTCCGCCGACAGCAGAGTCTCCAACACGTCGCGCATAATCTCCTCGTCGTCGACGACGAGGACGGAACCCTTCTTCGCCATAACTCAATCGAAGTGACAAGTGACGAGTGACAAGTGACGAGCAGGAGCGAGTTTTAACTCGTCGTTTGTCACTCGTCACTTGTCACTCCCCGTATTGTAACTGATACGCGCGTTCGGTGACGAAGCGCGCCGGGTCATTTGACGACGAAGCGCGGCTGGCGCGTCGAGAGGGCGCGTCGGTCTGAAGGGTTGACGGCGGGGCGGCGCTGCTCGGCGGTGACGAAGAGGTCGAAGTCGTCAGAGTCGAAGCCGCCGACGCGGACGTAGATGTCGGCGCGGTTGAGCGTCGGGTCGGCCGGCAGACTCCCCATGTAGACGATGCGCCCGTCGGGGACGACGGCCCAGAGGACGTATGTGTTGGCGTTGACCGTCGCGGGCAGGGGCACGTCGCGGAAACGCGCGACGACGTAGGCCGAGCCTGTGCGCTCGGTCGCCCGCGCCTGACCTTCGGCGCGCGGCGCGAGCGCGTCGCCGTCGAGCACGAGCGCGCGGCCGCCGCCCGCCGCTTCGAGCGCGCCGTCAACCTCGCCGTAGAAGCCGCCGCCCGCCGCGCGTCGCGCGCGGAAACTGGCGGGCGCGCGCGCGGGCCGCGTTGAAGATGAGGGCGCGGCTGTACGCGCGTCGTCGCTCGTCGCCGAGTTAGTCGCAGTGCTCGTCGCTGCGTTGGTCGTGTCACTCGTCGCGGCGTTCGCGTTCGTCGCTTCAGGCGGAGTCGCGGTGTTCGCGTTCGTCATCTCGGAAGGCGTGGAGGTGTTCGTGTTCGTCGTCTCGGATGATGAAGCGGTGTTGGTGTTCGTCGCGGGAGTCTCGGTTGCTGGCGTCGTTTCCGTGGGCGTGGTGTTGGTGTTCGACTCGGTGGGCGGAGTCGTCGTCGTTGTTGTCTCGGCCGTGCTGGTCGCTTCCGAAGCTTCGGTCGCGGGCGGCGCGTCGGGCGGGAAGAGCGCGGCGGCCTCGTTGGCGCGCGTCGAGAGGACGGGCGCGCCCGCGGGTCGCTCGGCGTCGGCGGTGCGCTCGGCCGTGACGATGACGGTGTAGCGGTCGAAGGGCGCGGGATGCGTGAAGGCGAGTCCGCCGTTGCCGCGCTCGTCGCGGCGCAGTTCGCCGAGACGCTGGATGCGCCCCTCGCTGTTGGCCCAGACGACGTAGGTCGTCGCGCCGCGCGACTGCGACTCGGGCGGCGGGAGTCCGAGCGCCGTCAGGCGACCGCGCCCTCCCTCCAAGCTCGCCTCGACCGTCAACTGCCCCGACGCGCCCGCGACGAAAGAGCGCAGACGCAAGTCGACGCGCCCGTCTTGCCGAGAGAGAGCGCGCGAACGAGACGCGGCGCGCGCCCGCGCACCGAAGACGGCGCGCGCGCGCGGCGACGACGCGGCGGCGTTCGTCTCCGCCGAGGGTGGAAGCGTCGCGGCCGTCGCAAGGCAGAGAAGCGCGAGGGCGGCGACGAAGAGTGCGCCGGCGCGCCCGCGCGCTTCGCACGTTCCCGCGTTGTTCAGCATGGTGGAAGCCCTTGCCCGCCGCTAAATTTTTATGCCGAGAGCACGCGCGAGATTATCACCGGGGGCGGGAAAAGCAAGCTAATTTTTACAACCGCGAGCGCCGGTCTGTCGCCACGCCGCGTGCGGCTTGTTGACCGCGTTCGCGGCCGCTCTCTATGATGACTCGAAGCGTGTGCACGCCGCGCGCGGCTTTCCAAGCGGGCCATCTTACTTACGGAGACATCTTTCCTCATCTTGGACAGAGGCGAAAAGAGTTTGAAGTCGGGCGCGACGGCGCGCGCGCCCTTTTACGAGGCGCTCGGGCGGGCGTTGCGCGCGCGCGGGATGCACCTCGAAGAGTTGTGCCCGCAGAAGGACATCGTGGCGCGTCGCGTGCTCGAAGAGTACGGGTCGATCTTCGTCGCGTCGGAGCGCGTGACCGTGCCGCACCGCTGCGTCTTCGAGAGCGAGGCCGAGGTCTTGAGCTTTCAGCAGGAGGCCGGCTGGAGCGCGGCCACGTTCCGCTCGGCGCGGCCGGAGCACGCGGACGCCGTCATCGAGTTGCAACCGGCGGCGATGGACGCGCTGCTCGCGGCGCGCGAAGAGGCGGGCGCGCTCGGACTCCACATGACGCCGCGCGGCGGCCCAGAGGCCGCGCGCCGCACCTTCGCCGACACCGTCCGACTCTGGGACTCGCGCTGCCACCCGGCGCTCGAACACTGGTGCTCGCGCGGACGCCTCACGGGCGACGAGGCCGAGCGCCTGCGTGGGCTCGGTCTGCACGAGCAGGTCGAGGCCGTCCTCGCGCTCGAAGCCGACGGGATGTTCTTCAGCACGGACTTCTCGAAGAGCATCCTTCTGTCGGTCGCCGCGCCCGGAGCGTCGCAGCATCTCGCCATGCTCGCCTTCGACATCGTCGAGTTCCGCGACGAACGTCTGCGCCAACTGCTCGCGCGCCACGGCTGGTTCCAGACGGTCGTCAGCGACCTGCCGCACTTCACCTACCTCGGCCTCGAAGAAGAAGGTCTGCCCCGTCGCGGCCTGCGCCGCGTCCGACATGGCGCGCAGACCTTCTGGATTCCGGACTTGGGCGAAAGGCCGTGAACCGTGAATCGTCAATCGTCAATAGAGTTTGAGAGGCTCCGCTGCTCGAATTGCGACGCGCCGGGTCGAGCGCCAGTCAAACTATTTACGATTTACGATTGACGATTGACGATTTTTGTGAGAAAGACATGTCTCCATTCGTTTGGCCCGACGCCGCGCGTCCCCGCTTCAGCCTACGAACGACAATTTAGAATTTTAAAGGAGAGCGAAATATGACCTTATGTCCGTCTTGCGGAGCCGAGAACGTCGACGGCACGAAGTTCTGCGTCAAGTGCGGCGCGGGAATTTCGGCGGCTCCGTCCCCCGGCGCGTGGGAGCAGCCCGCGCCGCAGCAGCCGTCGAGCGGCAGCGGAAACCTCTACGACACGCCGAGCGGCGGCGTCTACAACAACACGCCGAGCGGCGGCTTGGGCGGCGGCTACCAGCCGATGAGCCAGCCCCCGACGGCCTACGGCTACGGCGGCGGGATGACGGCCGCCGCCACGGGCGTCGGCGGATACCCCTACGCCGTCTGGGCCGACCGCGTGCTGGCCGCGCTCGTCGACGCCGGTATCGTCTTCGCCGCAGTCATCGGCCTCTACATCGCCGTCATGATTATCGGCACCATCTTGGGCGGCATCGGCATGGCTATCGGCGGCCTCGCCGGCGGCGAAGAGGGCGCGGGCGCGGGCAGCCTCCTCGGCAGCGGCTTCTGCTGCATCGCGTTCGTGCTGTTCCCGCTCGCCAGCCTCGGCATCGGCCTCTATAACAAAGTCTTCTTGGTCGCCAAGCGCGGCTCTTCCATCGGGCAGGGCATCATGAAGCTCAAGGTCGTGACTGAGCAGGGTACGCTAGTCCCGCAAGGCACGCTGCTACTGCGTCTGCTCGTGCAGATAGGGTTCGGCTTCGTCCCGTTCCTCCCGCTTCTGAGCCTGCTGTGGCCGCTCTGGGATCCGCAGCGGCAGACGCTGCACGATAAGGCCGTCGGGACGTTCGTGGTTAAAGAGGGAGTCTGAGACCGTGAAGTCGCAAGAAGCGGCCCGGAGGCCGTGGCTGGCGAACGCGCTGGCGGGAGGCGCGCTGCTCGCGCTGCTCGCGCTCATGCGCTCGCTCGCCACGGCCACCCGGTCGTCGGTTTACTTCGCCGGACGAGAGCTTCACTGGGGCTGCGCCTTCCGTGAAGCGTTCGGCTTCCCCTGCCCCGCGTGCGGGATGACGCGCAGCGTCCTGCTCACGCTACACGGGCAACTGGGCGACGCGCTCGCCGTCCACCCGGCCGGGCCGCTGCTCGTCGCGGGCGGCATCCTCTTCGCCGCCGCGCTGTTGCTCTCGGCTGGCTTGCAGTTCGCGGGTCGGATATGCGTCTCGCCCGACGCGCTCCTGCGACGCTTCGTCCTCTCGGCCTCCGCCTACGGGGGCCTGACGACCGTCGTCCTGATGGCACACTGGCTGCGCGTCATCACCTGACGCCGTGGCACGAAGCATTCGCGCGCGCGTCGACGCTTCCCCCGTTGGGTGGCGCGCGCGAATTCTTGTCGGCAAACTCTTGCGCCTTTCCCCAAAAGTGATAAACTCTCCTCGCAGTCCGGCGCTTGGTCTCGCCGGGCTTTGTTGACTCCCTTACCACAACCGACAGACTGAAAGTTTCCGCGCCGCCCCCAGCTTGAGCGCCCGAGACCCCGCGTCGCCTTTACTCCCTTACGAGGCAACGTCGAGCGCACGAGTCGGCCGCGCGACCCTTCCGCATCCGGAAAAGAGGGTCTCTGACAATGGACATCCCCCAGATTATCGCCGGGCGCTTCCGCGTCGAGCGCGAGATAGGGCGCGGAGGCATGGGCACGGTCTACCGCGCCACACACCTCGGGCTCGAACGCCCCGTCGCCATCAAAATCCTCAAGAGCGAGTTCGCCGCCGACCCCGAGGTCGCCGAACGCTTCATGCGCGAGGCGCGGACGATGGCGCGACTCCGCCACCAACGCGCGGCCGTCATCTTCGACGCCGGCCGACTCGCCGACGGCCGCCCCTTCATCGTCATGGAACACGTCGAGGGGGCGACGCTCGCCGAGACGCTTCACCGCGAGGGCACGTTCGCGCCCGAGCGCGCCGTGCGCGTCGCCTCGGAAATCTGCGAGGTGCTCGCCGAGGCCCACCGCCTAGGCATCGTCCACCGCGACCTCAAGCCCTCGAACATCATGCTCACCGAGCGCGGCGTCGTAGTCCTCGACTTCGGCATCGCCAAAGTTTTGGCAGGCTCGCCCGACGCGACCAAGACGCACGCGACGACCGAATCAGGTTTAGTCATCGGCACGCCGCGCTACATGTCGCCCGAGCAGTGTCTCGGCCAGAGAGTCGGCCCGGCGAGCGACCTCTACAGCGTCGGCGTCCTCGTCTACGAGATGCTCTCGGGCCGCCCGCCCTTCGTCGATTCGCTCTCGGCGGCGATTCTCGTCAAGCAGGCCACGCAGACGCCGCCGCCGCTTCTGGCCGCGCGGCCCGACGCCCCGCGCGCTCTCGCCCTCGGCGTCCACGCGCTGCTCGCCAAGAACCCCGCGCAGCGACCCGCGACGGCCGCCGAGGCGCGCGCGCTTCTGGAGAGGGGAGTCGCGCCGCCGTCGCGCGTGACCGTCGACTTCGCCGACTCCGTGCCCTTCGCCTCGACCATCAGCACGCTCAACGCAGGCCGCTACGCCTTCGTCCGCGTCGCCGGACTCTGCACGCTGGCCGCGCTCTTCGGCGCGGTCGCGCTCGTCTGGTCGCAGAGCGGGGCGTCGGCCGCGGCGCGCGTCCGCCCGCCCTTCCTCGACGCGCCCGCGCGCACCGGCGCAACGAGCTTGCGCCGCACCACCACGCCCGCCAAGACGAGCCGCCCCGCGCAAACGCAGCCGCGACTCGTCAGCAAGAGCCTCTAAAGGAAAAGGCAAAAGGTAAAAGTAAAAAGGCACAAGTGAAGACGGGAGACGCGCCGCCCGTCTTCACTTTTGCCTTTTACCTTTTTACTTTTGCCTTCCTCTACGGTCGTGCTTGCGAGCAACCCGGCGTGGTATCATCCCCTTCCAAAGGATGCGAATCACAAGCCGGGTCGGTAACTGCTGCACTCCCTCTGCCGTCTTACCCACGCGGGCGATTCCCGTCGAAAAAAGTGAATCAAGGTTTATGAAATCAGCACTTCTGAAACGTCACCTTTGCGCCCTCGCGTTGGCTACAGTCGCACTCGTCTCGCAGACCCTCGCGCCCTTGTCGGCCACGGCCGCCGCGACGCAGAGACGACAGGGCGGGGCGGCCACTGCGCGCCAGCGACAGGCGACGCAGCCGCGACCCGCGACGACCGCGACGACGCAAGCGGCCGCGCCCGCGCAAGCCTTCTCGCCGTCGCCGCTCGTCAACCGCGTGCTCGCGAACGGACTCGAAGTCATCGTCCTCGAAGACCACTCCGTGCCGCTCGTCACCGTCGAGCTGGCCGTCAAGAACGGCTCGTACACCGAGCCGCCCGAGTACAACGGGCTGTCGCACCTCTACGAGCACATGTTCTTCAAGTCGGCGCGCGCGCTCCTGATGCGCGACGAGTACATCCGCACCATCGACACGCTCGGGTTCGTCTGGAACGGCGAGACGCACGAAGAACTCGTCAACTACTACTTCACGACGACCACTCCGAACCTCGGCGTCGCGATGCGCTTCATGCGCGATTCGGCGCGCGACCCCGTCTTCGTCGAGCGTCTGTTCGAGCAGGAGCGGCAGGTCGTCATCGGCGAGTTGCAGCGCCACGAGTCGAACCCGTTCGGCTACCTCGGCCTTGAGATGAACAAGCGACTCTTCTACAAGTACCCGAGCCGCAAGAGTCCGGGCGGCAACCGGCAGACGGTCGCGGCCGCGACGACCGAGATGATGCGCACCATCCAGCAGCGTTACTACGTCCCGAACAACTCCGCCCTGATTCTCGCCGGTGACGTGACCCCGGCCGAAGCCTTCGCGATGGCCGAGAGCCTGTTCGGCGACTGGCCGCGCGCCGAAGACCCGTTCGTCAAGTTCCCGCTCGTCGAGCACCCGCCGCTCGAACGCAGCGAAGGCCACGTCATCAAGCAGCCCGTGCAGAACGTCATCATCCAGTTCGGCTGGCACGGCCCGTCCATCGGCAAGGACAACGCCGGCACTTACGCGGCCGACGTTCTGCTCTTCATCCTCCGCCAGCCCGACTCGCGCTGGCAGCGCACGCTCGTCGACTCCGGCCTCGTCACAGGCGTCGACATGTCTTACCTGACGCAGCGCAACGTCGGGCCGATTACCGTCACGGCGCAGACGACGCCCGACAAGGCGCGCGCCGCCGTGCGCGCCATCTACGCCGAGATTGACAAGCTCGACGACCCCGACTACTTCACCGACGAGGAGTTGGAGAACGCGAAGACCCTTCTGGAAGCGACCGAACTCTACTCGCGCGAGAAGACGAGCGAGTACAGCCACGTCCTAAGCTTCTGGTGGGCTTCGACCGGCCTCGACTACTTCCGGGGCTATCACCAGAACCTGCGCCGCATCTCGCGCGCCGACATACGCAACTACGTGACGACCTACATACAGGGCAAGCCGCACGTCGGGCTGGCCCTTATGTCGGAGGATTCGGCGCGCACGTCGGGCCTCACGCCCGAAGACCTCGTCGGCGAAGCGCCCAAGGCGGCGGCCGCCTCCGGCCGTTAAGCGCCGCGAGTCGCCGGAAGTTTAATCAACACGGATGGACAGGATGGACAGGATTAAGACAGCAGAGGTTTCAAATCTGACGCGCGCTCTCTCGCTCGCGCTGGCCCTCACGTTCGCGCTCTCTCCGGCCGCCCTCGCGCGGCAGCAGGAGGTGCAGACGCCGCGCCAGTCCGCGCCCGAAATCGTCAAGCCGACGCAGACGACGGCGCAAACGCCCGCGCCCTCTTCGGCCGAAGCCGACGCAGCCGCCTCGGTCGCCGAGTTCGACGTCAACGGCATGAAGGTGCTCGTCAAGCGTCGCGCGGGCAGTCAGACGGTCGCCGCCGGACTCTTCCTGCGCGGCGGCGTGCGAAACGTCACGGCCGAGAACGCCGGGATAGAGGCGCTCATGCTCGACGCCGCGACCGAGGCCAGCCAGAACTTCCCGCGCGAGCGCATGCGCCGCGAACTCGCGCGCATGGGCACGGCCATCTCCTACGGCGTCAACTACGATTTTTCCGCGCTCACGCTCGGCTCGACGCGCGCCAACTTCGACCGCTCGTGGGAGATTTTCATCGACGGCGCGCTCCGCCCGACCTTCGCCACCGAGGACGTCGAGCGCGTGCGCAACCGCCTCGTCACTTCGCTCCGCGACGACGCCGACACGCCCGACTCGCATCTCGCACAGCTCCAGTCGCGCGTCGCCTACGCGGGCCACCCCTACATCAACAACCCGCGCGGGACGGTCGAAACCGTCTCGCGCATCACCGTCGCAGACCTGCGCCGCTATCACGCGCAGATAATGCAGACCTCGCGCCTGCTCCTCGTCGTCGTCGGCGACCTCGACCCGCAGGTCTTCCGACGTCGCGCGACGGCCGCCTTCGGAAAGTTGCCGCGCGGCAACTACCGCCCGAGCCCTCTGCCGCAACTCTCGTTCGCCGCGCCGACGCTCGACGTGACCGAGCGCGCGCTTGAGACCAACTACGTGCAGGGCGTCTTCGCCGCGCCCGCGCTCACGTCCGAAGACATCTACCCGATGCGCATCGCGTCGTCCATCTTGCAGAACCGCGTGATAACGGAGGTGCGCTACCGTCGGAGTCTCTCTTACGCGCCCGACGCCTTCCTCTACAGTCAGGGGGCGAACGTCGGCGGCATCTACGTGACGACCGACGACGTCAACCAGTCGGTCTCAGTGATGCTGGCCGAGATAGCGCGCATCCAGCGCGACCCGGTGACGGAGGAGGAGCTGCGCAGCACCGTCCAGCACTACCTGACGCGCCACTACCTTGGGCAGGAGACGAACGCCGCGCAGGCCGGCAACCTCGCGCAGTACGAGCTGCTCGGCGGCGGCTGGCGCAACTCCTTCACGTTCCTCGACCGCCTGCGCGCCGTCACGCCCGACGACGTGCGCCGCGTCTCGCAGACCTACATGCGCAACATGCGCTTCGTCGTCTTGGGCGACCCGCGCCGCGTGGACAAGACCATCTTCCTCCCGCCGACCACGGCCGGGGAGTAGCGAAGGCAAAAGTAAAAAGGTAAACCGCTCGCGCGGAAGGCAAAAGGTAAAAGTAAAAAGGCAAAAGTGGAGAGGCTGTCTGCCTT
>DASUNL010000450.1:0-2889 GCA_036277175.1 Pyrinomonadaceae bacterium
GGCTTGAGCGCCCGCCCGCCCGCCGCCTCGGCGCGCGCGCCCGTCCGTCACGCGCCCGCCTGACCTTGCGCCGCGCGCACGGCCGCGAGAGTCTCCTCGTCCTTCGGGCGGAAGAGCGAAAGCGGCTCGACCTTGCGGTAGCTGACCCGGCCCTCGGCGTCGATGACGAAGACGGCGCGGGCCGAGCGTCCGGGCAGCCAAGAGCGGACGCCGTAGGCCGCAATCACGCGCGCCTCCGGGTCGGAGAGAAGCGTCAAGGGCAGCCGCCGGTTCTCCTTGAACTTGCGATGCGACTCGACCGAGTCGGTCGAGATGCCGACGACCTCCGCGCCCGTCGCCGCGTAGTCCTCCCAACGGTCGCGCACCGAGCAGAGCTGTCGCGTGCAGACCGGCGTCTCGTCGCCCGGATAGAAGAGGAGAACGACGACGCGGCCGCGCATGTCCGCGAGACGCCACTCGCGCCCGTCGCCGTCCTGCAAAGTGAAGTCGGGAGCCTCGTGCCCGACGCTGACCTCTTTCGATTCTCCCAAAGTCTCGCTCCGTGTCCGTTTGTTGAGAACCTCGCTGTTAAGAGTTGAAGTCGCGTATGTCCTTGAAGGGCGTCTCGGGGTCTGTGAAGTCCGGGCGGTAGTAGTGCGACGCGCCGTCGTACTCTTGCATCCAGCCTTCGTCCATCCCCAGCTCGTCTAAAAGCGCGGCGGCGCGCAGCCACTCGCCCTCGGTGATGCGGCGCGAGAGCAGGGCGTAGCGTGGGTCGGTCGCGGCCTTGTTCGTCGCGTAGTACTGCGCCATGAGCGAGACGGCGACGCGCGGGCTTAGGTGCTCCCGAATCCAACGGAGCGAGTCGCCTATTCCGGCGATGTCGTTCGGCAGGACGAGCAGGCGCACGACGAGGCCGCGCTTGAGCAGTCCTTCGCGGCCGAAGCGGAGCGACGCGCCCGTCTGACGAAACATCTCTCGGAGCGCGGCGCGCGCGTGCGTCGCGTAGTCGGGGACTTTCGAGTACGTGTAGCCGTCGGACGAATCGGCGTACTTGAGGTCGGGCAGGTAGACGTCAACTATCCGGTCGAGCAGGCGGAGGACTTCGACCGAGTCGTAGGCGTTCGTGTTGTAGACGATGGGGAGACGCAGGCCGCGTTCGGCGGCGAGGAGGATGGCGCGCGCCATCTGCGGGGCGAAGTGCGTCGGCGAGACGAAGTTGATGTTGTGACAGCCGCGCTCCTGCAAGTCGAGCATCATCTCGGCGAGGCGTTCGTGCGTGACCTCGTTCTTAACTTGCTCGCGGTGCGTCTGCGAGATTTGGTAGTTCTGGCAGTAGACGCAGCGCAGGTTGCAGTTGCCGAAGAAGATGTTGCCCGCGCCGCGCGTGCCCGTGAGCGCGGGCTCTTCGCCGAAGTGCGCCGTGTAGGAGGAGACGACGGGGAGGCGGCCCGAGTAGCAGCGCGCAAGCTCGCCCTCCAAGCGGTTGTTGCCGCAGTCGAGCGGGCAGACCGTGCAGCGCGCGAGCAACTGCTCCAACAGCTCGACGCGGCGCGCGAGTTCGCCCGTCGCGTGGAGCGAGAGATAAGAGGGTGCGTCCGCGTCGTTCATGGATTCGTTTACGGCCGTCGTCACAGACTCCGCCGAGGGAGTCCGCGCGGTCTTCTTGAAAGTCTTCAAGGTCTTCGTCTGAGGGTCAGGCGGTTGTGATGCGGGCTGCGCTCCTGCACCAGCTCGCGCGGCGCGAGCGCCTTGCCGAGCCGCCAAGTGAAATCCATCTCGGCCCTGATGGCCGAGGCCGACAGCCGCGCCTCGAAGATGAGCAGCACGCTGCCGTAGAAGAGGAAGGCCGAGCCGAGGAGGCCGAGCACGACGGGCACCCAACTGTAGCGCGTGCCGTCGACGGCGGCGACCAGCCCGATGGCGACGCTCGCCGCGACGAAGATGCCGACGGCGGTGTAGAAGACCTGCATGCACCTTTGGAGAAGGCGCGCGCGGCTCGTCAGCTTGTCGAGTTGGTCGAAGATGACGGCGCGTCGCTCCTCGATTAGCTCCAACGACTGATCCTCCTTCGTCGCCAACTCCTCGAAGTAGTCCGAGAGCGCGCGGACGCGGTCGACGACGCGGCCCAGACGCACGGAGGTCGAGAGAATCATCGTGCCGCTGGCCGAGATGAGCACGGCCGGCGTAATCATCGCCGTCAGGACGGTCAGGGCTGAGGAGAGTGCGTCCATAAGTCGCGCGGGTATTGTATAGCCGCGAGGGGGTCGCGGGGCAAACGCGCGCGCGCGTTCGGGGGCGTGCGAAAAAGGGGCGTTGGGGCGTGTGAAAGTGTGGCTCAACCCGACGCGAGTTGTGCTATCCTCCGCCGCAAAGCAACCAAAGGTTTTCACAAGTGACGTGAGTTCGGAGTGCGCGGGGGACGCGAGTCCCCCGGCCGGCCACTTTATTTTCACAAAGGAGCACAGGAGATGTCTGAAAGGGACGACGACAACAGAGACGACGCGGCGCGGGGCGGCGGCGAAGGCGGCCTGTTCGACGGCGGCGAGGCGCGGAGCGGAGAAGAGAACCTCGCGGGCGGCGGCGACGCGAGCACGCACGGCGGCACGGCGATGGGACGCTCGACGGGCTTCGGCGCGGGCGGCGGCACGTCCGATGAAGGCGCGTCCGCAGACGGCGGAGAAGGGAGCGGAGAAGGAGGCGGAGGCGCGACCGAAGGCACGCCTTCGAACGCGACGACCGGCGGCTTCGACGTCGGCCACGGCGCGACGAGCGGCGGCACGACAGGCAGCGGCACGACAGGCGGCGGAGCAAAGGCGGCCGCCAAGAGTGGCTCTACGAAGGGCGGCGCGAAAGGCGACGCTTCCGCCGCGAGTGGACGCGGCGGCGTTGCGGGCGCGGGCGGCGGCG
>DASUNL010000451.1:0-4235 GCA_036277175.1 Pyrinomonadaceae bacterium
GCAGGAGCACGGGCGTCTCGCGTCCGGTCGCGTCGTCGCCACCGTGATGAGCAACCTCGGCCTCGAACTCGCGCTGCGCTCTCGCGGAATCGAGCTGCTGCGCACGGACGTGGGCGACAAGTACGTCCTCGAAGAGTTGCTGCGCACGGGCTGCGAGGTCGGCGGCGAACAGTCGGGCCACATCATCTTCCCCGCCGTCAGTCTCGCGGGTGACGGGATGATTACGACGCTCATGCTGCTGCGCGCCGTCCGAGAGTCGGGCCGCGATTTGCATGAGCTGACGCGAGGCTTCACGCGCCTGCCGCAGACGCTCGTCAACGTCCGCGTGCGCGAGAAACTGCCGTTCGCCGAGGTGGACGAAATCGCGCGCCGCGTGCGCGAGACCGAGGGCGCTTTAGGCGAACGCGGCCGCCTGCTTTTGCGCTATTCGGGCACTGAGCCTCTGGCGCGCGTGATGATTGAGGGCGAGCGGCAGGAGGAGATTGAGCGTCTGGCGGGGGGCTTGGCCGATGCCATCCGGCGCAGTCTCGGGGCGGCGTAGAAACGCCGGGCCGGGAAAAAATTACTCGACCCGTAGTGTAAGAGTTACACCCCGGCGGCCGCCACGTCGGCTCGATTTTTGGCCTCGTTTCAAAAGTCCGCCTAAACGTCTTGTAAATCAGACGTTTTACAAAGGGTAAATATTTTTACTTGCGCGGCACGAGCGTTGCGATGTATATTGTGGGGCAAGAGAGACGGTTGGTGGATCCTCCGTCTCAGTGGTTACTGGGGTGAGGACAGTGACCACGAATTGGAGCGGGCGCGGCATTCCCCAAGTTTGCCGCGCCCGTTCTTCTATTTGTCCGACTTCTCCGTTACAGAACTCGACTCCCAACCCAATCCCCTGACAGACTGCGACACGCGCGACGTGCCCGACGCGAGGAGAAAGTCCGCGTCGTCCGTCGTGCTACAATCGCCCGCGTTCCCGCGCCGCCGATTTCAAATCTTGACGCTTGTCTCGTCGTGCGTCTGAAAGCCTTTGATGGACTTGAGCGAACACCGACGCGAGTACGCCGCCTTCTGCGCGGCGTCGGAGCGCGCGCGCTACGAGCACCACGCGGGTCTCACGCCCGCGCTCGACCTCGCGCCCGCGCGCGAACGCTACGCAGACCTCTGGCGGCGCGAGCGGATAGAAGACCTCAAGCGCGCCGAAGAGCAGACGCCCGCGCAGTTCGAGACCGAGCGCGCGGGCGTTCGCGCCCTCCGCCGCGCGGCCGAGCTTCAATACCTCGACGCCTCGACGCGCGAAGTCTCCGCCGAGCTTGAACGCTGCGCGGCCGCCTCGCACGTCGACTGGAACGGATTGAAACTCACGACCGAGACGGCCGCGTCCGTCATCGCCTCGGAGCCTGACGCCGCGCGGCGCGGGGAACTGGCCGCGCGTTTGGCGGATGCGTCCGCGCCCTGCGACGACCTCCGCGCCGCGCGACTCGAAGCGTCGGCCGAAGCATCGCGCTCGCTCGGCTACGCGGACGCACGCGCTCACCGCGAGAGCCTTTCGGGCACAGACTTGTCGGCGCTCGCCGCCGGAGCAAAATATTTACTCGAACGCACCGCGCGCGCCTACGAGCCGCATCTCGCCGAGTGGGTCGCGCGGGAAAACTTCGCGCACGAGCGCGGCGGCGTTTCGGGTAGTCGCGGAGGGCCGACGCGCGCCGACGCGCTCTACTTCGAGCGCGCCGCCACGCTCGACGCACACTTCCCCGCGCGCCGCCTTCGAGCGGCCTACGTGGAGACCTTGGAGGGATTAGGTGTTCGCGCCGGGCGGCAGGAGAACGTCCTGCTCGACGACGCGGAGCGCCCGACGAGAAGCGCGCGGCCCGCCGCGTTCGCCGTGCGCGCGCCCGAAGACGTGCGCCTCTCGTTTAAGAAGACGGAGGGCGGCGCGTCCGTCTTCCGCGAGCTCTTCCGCGAGGCGGCGCGCGCGCAGCACTTTGCTTGGGCCTCGCGCGACGCGGCGGCGCGTCACCCCGAGTTCATCCACGCGCCCGCGAACGCGACGCCCGAGGGACACGCGGCTCTGTTCGCCGGACTCTTTCGCGACCCGGCGTGGCTCGCCTCCGCCGGCACGTTCCCGCGCGCCGACGACGTACACACGGCGGCCCGTCGCTTCGCGCTCACTGACTTGTACGAGGCGCGCCGCCTGTGCGCGCTCGCGCGCTATGCGCTTTCGTTTTGGGAGGCGGGCGACGCGCGCTCCGAGCAGTTGGCGAACGAGTACGCGGCACTTCTGACGGAAGCGACCGGCTTCCGTCACGACGCCGCGACGAGTCTCTCTGACGCGGACGAAGCCGTGCGCGCGTCCGAGCGTTTGCGCGCGCGCCTCTTCGCGTCGTCGCTCGCCGAGCACCTGCGGTCGCGGCACGGGCGTCGCTGGTTCGACTCGCGCGCGGCGGGCGGCGAACTCGTGGACGTGTGGAACACGGCCTCGCGCTACGACGTCGAGGAGCTCGCGCGGCTCGCTTGGGGCGGCACGCTCGACTTCGACCTTCTGGCCGAAACTTTGACGACGGCGGTGGGCGGTGGGTGAGACTCTGCTGAGGCGCGTGCGCGTCGCGCTCGGCGCGGGGCGCGGCTACGACATACGAGTCGGCGCGGGCGCGCTCTCGCGCCTCGGAGAGACGACGCGCCGCGCCGTCGGTTCGGAGGCGCGCCGCGTCGCCGTCATCTCGAACTCGCGCGTCTTCAAACTCTACGGCGCGCGGGCCGTCGCGTCGCTGCGAAGCCGAGACTTCGTCGTGACGCGCTGGCTGATGCCGGACGGCGAGCGTCACAAGACTCTGCGGACGGCCGAGCGCGCGCTCGCGTTTTTGTCCGAGTCGGAGATTGAAAGAGGCGACGCGGTGGTCGCGCTCGGCGGAGGCGTCGTCGGCGACCTCGCCGGGTTCGCGGCCGCGCTTCACCTGCGCGGCGTGCATGTGGTGCAAGTCCCGACGACGCTGCTCGCGCAGGTGGATGCGTCGGTCGGGGGCAAGACGGCCGTCAACACCGCGTCGGGCAAAAACCTCGTCGGCGTCTTCCACCAGCCGCGCGCCGTCGTCATCGACACCGACACGCTCGCCACCCTCCCGACGCGCGAGCTGACGGCCGGGTGGTGCGAGGCCGTCAAACAGGGCGCGTGCGGCGACCGACGGCTCTTCGCGCGGACGAAGGCGTTTCTCGAAGAAGAGGTGCGCGCGCAAGCGGATGATGAAGGACGGCGGCAGCGACGGCTCGTCGAGTTAATCGCCGCGCAGTGCGCGTTCAAGGCCCGCATCGTCGCGGGCGACGAGCGCGAGGACGTCGGGCGCACGGACGCGCGCTCGCGCCGCGTGCTCAACTTCGGTCACACCGTCGCGCACGCGCTCGAAGCCGCGACCGTGTACCGGCGCTTCCGCCACGGCGAGGCGGTCGGCTACGGCATGCTCGCGGCCGGAGAGATTTCTTTCAGACTAGGAATGCTCGCGCGAACGGAGTTAGAATCACTGCGCGAAGCCGTGCGCCTCGCGGGACGCCTGCCGCGCGCCGACGACTTAGACCTGAAACTCGTCGGGCGCGCCATCCGTACCGACAAGAAGAGGCGCGGCGGTCGCACCCATTGGGTGCTGCTCGAAAGGGTCGGGCGCGCGCGCGTCGTGGACGGAAGGGAAGTCCCGGCGAGTCTCCTGCGCGCTTCGCTCGATTCGGCCCTGCGCCGTTAAGCTCCGCCACCAACCCCGAAGGGAATCGGTATGAAAACTCCTCGCAACCATGGAGGGGCGCGCGCGTCCGGCCAGCGCGGCGGCGCGCGCCTCAACTTTCTCATCATCATCGCGGTGCTCGCGCTGTGCGCATACGTCGCCTATCAGGCCGCGCCCGTTGCCTTCAAAGCCTCGTCCTACAAAGTCTACATGCAGGACACGGTCGACAAGGCCGTCGCCCTCGGGCAGGGCGACGAGTGGGTGAGGGCGCAGTTGCGCTCCGGCGGGGCCGACTACGGCGTCCCGCCCAACGCCGCCATCGAGGCGTCGAGAAACGACGAGGGGCGCATGACGGCGCGCGTGCGCTACACGCGCCCCATCACCCTGCCCGGCTACACCTACGAATACCAGTTCGATCACACGGTCAAGAGCGGGCAGTTCCTCTCGAAGTGAGAGCGCGTCGGAGCGCGAAGGAGGGGAAAAGTTAAGCGCGGCGTCGGAGGGGTTATCGTCTCTCCGACGCCGCGCTTCTCGTTT
>DASUNL010000452.1:0-2813 GCA_036277175.1 Pyrinomonadaceae bacterium
GGCGCGAGCCGGGAACGACACGCGGGCGCGAAGCGACGACGGTGAAGTTCACGGGGACGGTTGAGGTGAGCGGCGGCGTCAAGTTGAGCGCGTCCGACTCCGTCAAGCTGGCCGTTGATGACAGCACGCCACGCGAAATCCGTTTCACCGACAGCCCCACCCCAACGTCAGTCTTAATCAACGACCTCGTCATCGCCATCAACCTCGCCTTCGCCAAACAGGTCGCGCAACACGACGGCCGGCACATCGTCCTGACTTCGTCGGTCGCGGGCGCGAACAGCTTGATTGAATTCGCCGCCCCTTCGGGCACGGACGCGACGGCAAAAATCTTCGGCGTCAAACCGCCGCGCAGCTACCGCGGCACAGACGCCGCGCCCGCGCGCATCATCGGCGACAGAGACATCAAGGGCGGGGCGAACCTCTCCGTCGCCCGCCTCCTGCAAATAGGCGTCAACGGCAAACCGCCGATCGTCGTTGATTGCGCGGCGCGCGCGGCCGATGCGTCGAAGGCTACGCCGCAGGAGGTCAGCGAGGCGATTAACGACCAGCTCAAGCTCTCCGTGGCGACGCACGACGGCGCTCGACTGACTCTGACGTCGCCGACCGCCGGCTCCGCGTCGCAAATCACCCTCCTGCCTTTCAACGGCCACGACGCGCGCGTGCGAGTGCTCGGCGACGTGCTGAGCGAGACGGCCGGGGCCGACCCCAAGCCGGCGGTCATCGAGGGGGAGATAATATTCTCGTCGCCCGTGAACTTGGGCGAGCGCCGGACGCTGAAGCTCTCGGTTGATGGCAGCCGCGCCGTGGAAATAAACGTCGCGGGCGCCGCGACGGCCGCGACCATCCTCGGCGAAATCATCGAACGCATCAACGCGACCTTCCCCGGCCTCGCCTCGGCCACCGCGACCGCACGTCTGCGCCTCGCCTCGCCCACACGCGGCGTCGAGAGTCGCCTCTCGCTCCTGCCGGTGCGCGCCCTTGAGTTGATCGAGTACCCGCCGGCCGAGGTCGGCTTTCCGGCAGAGGGGCAGCCGCCGCTCGCCGTGCGCCACGGCGACAGTTGGACGCTCGCAAATCTCGGCGCGGCAGACGCACACCCGTCGGTCGTGTTGCGCGCGCCGAGCGGCGTCGTCGGGCCGGATTTGGTGAACCGCACGACGGGACAGCGCGTGCGACTCGCGGTCGTCCTCAGCGCCGGCGAGAGTGCCGAGTTGTGGCGCGACCCGGAGGCCGGTCTGCGCGCCGTCATCATTGACGCCGCGGGCGCGCGCCGCCCCGTCCCCCCGTCGAAGATTCTCGCCGGGCCGCTCGGCCCGCACGTCGGCGTCCCTTTCCCCCGCGAATGGCCGTTGAGCGAAGGCGTGGACGAAACTCCCGCGACGCTTCAATTGCATGACCCGCTCTCGGACGCGCTCGTCATGCTGCGCGCGCAGAAGCTCGGCCCGGCGGGCAATCGCATCAGGGTGAGCGTCGCGGAGGCCGCGCTGACGGAGGCCTCTGACGTTGACGCCGCCGAAGACGGCCAGCGCGTCCGACTGACGGGACGCGTACAGGGCAGCGCCGGTAAATACCGGCTCGCCGGCGCGCACGGGAAGCCGGTCGCGCGTCTGCGCGCCGGGCCGCGGGTCGCGCTCGAAGAGCACGCGGGCCGCGTCGTGCTCGTCGAGGGGACTGCCTACCGCGAGGTCGGCGAAGAGGTGCCGCTCGTGCTCGTCGTCGGGCGCATCGCCGCACTGTTCGACGTGACGCTGCGCGACGCGACCGAGCCGGGGCCGGCGGTAGAGGAGACGTACGCGGGCGTCGTCCTCGCGGGCGGCAGCGACTCGCCCGACTCGCTGGTCTACCAGATTAATCGCGGGAGGCCGTCGCCCGCGCGGCCGCCCTCGCTGCTGGTGCGTGCCGAGGAGGTGGAGAAGGCGGCGGCGCTTCGGTTGCCGCGCGGCAAGTCGCGTTGGGTCTTCCGCGATTGTTTCGGGCCGCGTTTCGACTTCAGCAAGTTCGCCGTGGCAGGCGAGCAGACGCGCTTCGCGGGCGGCGACTGCATTGACCGCGGCGTGTTCGACCTGAGCCACTTCGTGCGCGAGCCGCCCGCCCCCGACTCGGCGGTCTTCGTCGACACTAACAGCGACCCGCCGCTCGAACTCCGCTTCCACTGGGCGCAGCATCAGCCGGGCGCTTTCACCCTCAACCTGCCGGCCGACCTGCCGGAGCGCTTCGGCGGGCGCTTCGACGAGGCGCGCTTCGCGCGCGGCGCGAGCGAGGAGGCGGCGGAGTCGTTCGCGGGCGTCGTCACCGAGCCGCCCGCCGACCCCGACCACATCATCACGCGCGTCAACGCCTCGTCCACGCTCGTCAAAGTCACCGCCAACCCCGTCGAGGACGTGCCGGCCGGGTTCGCGCCGGTCGCGATGCCGTTCCGCCGCCCGGTTCACCTCACGGGCGGGGCCGAGGGCGAGGCGGCGCGCGTCTACCTCGCCGAGAAAGACGTGCCGGGCTTCATCGAGGTGTTTGCGGCGACGCCGGGCGCGTGGGGCAACTCAGTCACCATCGCCGCGCGCAAGGCGGGGCCCGCGCGCTTCGACGTGACCATCAACTTCCCCGGCGCGCGCTTCGAGAACGCGCGCCGCGTCGTCCTCGGGGGCGAAGAGTTGCCGACGCTCAGCGAGGACGTGATGCGGCCCGGCCCGGTGGGCATCCTTCAGGCGAAGGCGGCCGGCGTCCGCGCCAACGTTTCGCGCGACCGCGCCGATGCGAGTTCTTCAGACAACCACCACTGACCGTTAAGGAGGCACGAAATGTCTATCGAATCTGGC
>DASUNL010000453.1:0-19206 GCA_036277175.1 Pyrinomonadaceae bacterium
TGTGGGGACTGTCGAGCGTCATCGGCCCGGTCGTCGGCGGCTTCATCACCGACCGCCTCTCTTGGCGCTGGGTCTTCTACATCAACCTCCCCGTCGGACTCGCCGCCGCGCTCATCATCGGACTCGCTTTGAAGGAGCCGAAGCGACGTGTGCGGCCCGCGATTGACTACGCGGGGGCGGCGCTTCTGATGGCGGCGATTACGCTCCTGATGCTTGCGCTCGTCGAGGGCGGGGCGAGTGTCGCCGCGATGCTCGCCCCGCGAAACTTGGCGCTCGCGGGCGCGGCGCTTCTTCTCGCCGCGCTCTTCGTGTGGGTCGAGCGCAGGGCGGAAGACCCCGTCGTGCCGTTCTCTCTGTTTCGCAACCGCGTCGTGGCCGTCTCGGTGACGGCCGGGTTCTTAGCGGGCGTCGCGATGTTCGGCGCAATCTCTTTCGTCCCGCTCTTCGCGCAGGGCGCGCTCGGCTCGACGGCGACGGAGGCCGGGTCTTTACTCACTCCGCTCATGCTGAGCTGGGTCGGGATGAGCGTGGTCGGCGGGCGTCTGCTTTTGCGCGTCGGGTATCGTCCGACGAGCATCGTCGGCTTCGCGCTGCTCACCTTAGGGTTCGCCATGCTCTCGATGTATCAGCGCGACGCCGCGCGCGCGTGGCTCTACCTCGACCTCATCCTCATCGGCGCGGGGCTGGGCTTGACGATGCTGACGCTCCTCATCGCCGTGCAGCAGTCGGTCTCAAGCGCGCAGCTCGGCATCGCGACTTCGCTCAACCAGTTCTCGCGCTCGATAGGCGGCGCGTTCGGAGTCGCGGTGATGGGCGCGGTGCTCTCGGCGGGGCTGGCGGCGCGTCTCGACGAGGTGGCGCGGCGTCCGGGGAGTCCGCTGACGCCGGAGCGCGCGGCGGAGCTGGCCGCGAACCCGAACGCTTTGATTGACCCGCAGGCGAGCGCCGCGCTTTCGCCCGAGGCGCTCGACGCTTTGCGCGACGCGCTGGCCGGCTCGATTCACACGGTCTTCTGGACGGGGACGGTGCTCGCCGCGCTCGCGCTCGTCGTCTCCTTCCGCCTGCCGCGCGCTGGCGAGCGCGAAGCCGCGACGCCTTCGGAAGACTCTTGCAGCCCCGAGGCCGGCGAGCGGATGGTCTTGGCCGAGCTGGCGACACTCGACCCCGAAGACGAGCCGGTCGCGGCGTCGAATGAAGGATGAAGGCAGTTTTCAGTTTTGAGTTTTCAGAAAAGAAACCTTGTCTTGCTGAAAACTCAAAACTGGAAACTGATTCGTCCTTTGTCGTCCGAGGCGGCGGGAGTATAATCCTTCGTGCGCCACCCTCACGGCGCGGCCGCCTCGCCGAAAAAGTTTTACCCGACCGTCCTCACGGCCATGCGACAACTCAGGAATTACGGCGTCTACCGCCTGCCCGACGGCCTCGGCTACGTGGCCGTGCGCGGCGGCTCGGGCAAGTACTACCTCTTCTCCTTTGACGAGTGGCCGAAGCTCCCGCCCGTCTTCGAGGTCACTACGGACGGCCAAGTCCTCCGCTGGTTCAACAGCGGCCCCGAGTGGCTCGCCGACCAGCTCGAAGACACCGGCGAATCCGCGACGCGCGCCGCGACACGCGCGGCCGCGAAACGCACCGACGCTGCCTGACGCCCTCCCCCAAGAGGCCCGCGCGCCCGACGCTTCGCGCGACCCGTCCGGCCTCGCTTTGAAATCCGCCCGCGCCTGTATTAGAGTCTCAAGTCTCCAGCAAACCAATACAACCGAGCAGGCCGTTTTGCGGCCGCCAGCCCGAAGAGATGAGGTGAGACGAAGATGGCTCCTTCAAGGCGTGACTTCCTCAAGACCGGCGCGTTGGCGGCCGGCGCGGTCGTGACTCTGCCCGCGTGGGTCTGCGAGGTCGAGGCCGCGCAGGCCGACGCCGTCAACAAGAACCGTCTGGCCGACGTCGCGCTCTCGACGGCCAAGCGCCTCGGCGCTTCCTACGCCGACATACGCATCAACCGCTACCGGCAGGAATCGGTCTCGACGCGCGAGCGACAGGTGCAGAACGTCTCGCGCTCGCAGAGCTTCGGCTTCGGCGTGCGCGTGCTCGTTAAAGGCACTTGGGGGTTCGCCGCCAGCCCCGACGTGAACGAGGCGGAAGTCAAACGAGTCACGACCGAGGCCGTCGAGATTGCGCGCGCTAACGCGACTTACAACCGCAAGCCCGTCAAGCTCGTCACCGCGCCGAAGGTGACGGCCAACTGGCGAAGCTCCTTCGAGCGCGACCCGTTCGACGTGTCGGTCGACGACAAGATTCAGTTTCTCTTGAAACTCAACGAGGAGGCTTTGAAGGTCTCGGGCGTGAGCTTCATCAACTCCTCGATGACGTGGGTCAACGAGCAAAAATTCTTAGCCACCTCCGACGGCTCGCGCATCGAGCAGTACATCATCCGAGGCTTCCCAGACTTCACCGTCACGGCCGTCGACCGCGCGACCGGCGACTTCCAGACGCGCGACGCGCTGCTCGGCCCGCAAGGGATAGGCTACGAGTACATCGAAAAAGCTCCGTGGATGAACGAGGCGCGGCAGGCCGCCGAGGAGGCCGTCGCGAAGCTCAAGGCGAAGACGGTCGAGCCGGGCAAGTACGACTTGGTGCTCATGCCGTCGCACCTGTTTTTGACCATCCACGAGTCGGTCGGCCACTCCACCGAACTCGACCGCGCGCTCTGGTGGGAGGCCAACTACGCGGGGACGAGTTTCCTGACGCCCGAGAAGACCGGCAAGCTTCAGTTCGGCTCGAAGATCGTCAACTTCTTCGCCGACCGCACGCAAGCAGGCGCGCTCGCAACCGTGGCCTACGACGACGAGGGCGTGCCCGCGCAAAAGTGGTATCTCGTCAAAGACGGCGTCTTCGTCGACTGGCAGACGACGCGCGACCTCGCCGCGCGCGTCGGCCGCAAACAGTCTTACGGCTGTCTGCACGCAGACTCTTGGGGCAGCGTCCCCTTCCCGCGCATGCCGAACGTCTCGCTCGAAGCGTCGAAGGAGAACGTGTCGCTCGACGACTTAGTCGGCGGCGTCGAGCGCGGCATCATGATTAACGGGCGCGGCAGCTACTCGATTGACCAGCAGCGTTACAACTTCCAGTTCGGCGGGCAGACCTTCTGGGAGATTAAGAACGGGAAGATTGTGGGGATGCTCCGCGACGTCGCATATCAATCGCGCACGACCGACTTCTGGGGCGCGTGCGACGGTCTGGGCGGGCAGGCGACGTATCAACTCGGCGGCAGCTTCTTCGACGGCAAGGGCGAGCCGAGCCAACTCAACGCCGTCTCACACGGCTGCCCCATCGCGCGCTTCCGCCAGATTAACGTCCTCAACACCGCCGCCCGAGGCGGACGCTCGTAAGGAGGTTTAAAGTCAGCGATGCTCTTATCAGAACGTGAAGCTCGAAGCATCACCGAGAAGCTGCTCTCCTACGTGAAGGCCGACGACGCGAGCGTCGGCACGTCGAGCGAACAACTCTCGCACCTGCGCTTCGCCGACAACGGCTTCCTCACCAGCGGGCTGCGCGAGAACCGCGCGGCGAGCGTCACCGTCTGGATTGAAGGCAAGCGCGGCTCGGCCTCGACCAACGACACGGACGACGCATCTTTGCGCGCCGCCGTCGAGCAGGCCGAGTCGATTGCGCGCATCGCGCCCGTCGACCGCGAGTACCTCCCGACGCTCGGCCGGCAGACCTACAAGCCCGTCAATGCCTACGTCGAAGCGACGGCCAACATCTCTCACGCGGCGCGCGCCAAACAGATTGCCGACATCCTCGCCGAGAGCGAGCGCGCGAAGGTCGTCTCCGCGGGGTTTCACCAATCGCGCGCCGTGGCCTTCGGCTTCGCCACGAAGAACGGCAACTTCGGCTTCGAGCGCACGTCGGTCGTCGGTCTCTCGGTGACGGCGCGCACGCCCGACGGCACAAGCTCCGGCTACTTCGCGCGCAACCACTTCGACGTCGCGCGGCTCGACACGGCGCGCATCGCGCGCGAGGCCATCCGCAAGGCCGTCGAGGGGCGCGACGCGCGCGCGCTGGAGCCGGGCGTCTACTCGGTCATCCTCGAACCGCAGGCCGTCGCAGACCTCGTGGGTCTGCTCGCCTTCGGCTTCGACGCGCGCGGCGCTGAAGAGGGCCGCAACGCCTACTCCGCGCCCGGCGGTAAAACCAAAATCGGCGAGAAGCTGTTCGACGAGCGCCTGAGCGTCTACAGCGACCCTTGGAATCAGGAGTTGCCCGGCTCGCAGTCGGCGCAGGCGGGACTGCCCGCGCAGCGCATCTATCTCGTCAAGAACGGCGTGTTGGAGACGCTCGTCTTCTCACGCTTCTGGGCCAAGCAGAAGACGAAGGAGCCGACGCCCGGCCCCGTCAACTTCATCGTCGAGTCCTCCGCACCCGTAGCGACGATGGAGGAGATGATTCGCGCGACCGAGCGCGGACTCATCGTCAGCCGCTTCTGGTACATACGGCAGACCGACCCGCGCACGGCCTCTTGGACGGGACTGACGCGCGACGGCGTCTGGTACGTCGAGGGCGGGAAGATTCGGCACGCGGTCAAGAACTTTCGCTTCAACCAGTCGGTCATCGGGATGCTCGCGCCCGGCAACGTCGAGATGATCGGCGCGTCCGAGCGCGTCGGCGGCTCGGACAACGCCGCGCTCCTGCCCGCTCTCAAGCTCAAACAGTTCAACTTCACTTCGCAGTCCGAAGCGGTCTAAGAAAGGTAAAAGTTAAAAGGCAGAAGTGAAGAGGCGATGTGCCTTCTCACTTTTGCCTTTAGCTTTTTACCTTTTGCCTTCTTTGATGAAGCCTTGCGAGACGAGGTAGGCGAGGACGCGGTCGGCGTTTTCTTCGGGCGTGTGGCGGACGGTGTCGAGGACGAGTTCGGGGTCGAGGGGCGGCTCGTATGGGTCGTCGACGCCGGTGAAGTTTTTAATCCTGCCTTCGCGCGCGAGGCGGTACATGCCCTTCGCGTCGCGCGCCTCGCATACCGCGAGCGGCGCGTCGACGAAGATTTCCACGAACTGCTCTGAGCCGACCATCGCGCGGCACTCGTCGCGCGTCGCGCGGTAGGGGCTGACGGCCGCGCAGATGGAAGCGCCGCCGTGGCGCGCGATCTCCGAGGCGACGAATGCGATGCGACGTATGTTCGCGTCGCGGTCTTCCTTCGAGAAGCCCAAACCTTTGGAGAGGTGCGTGCGCACGACGTCGCCGTCGAGCACGGTCGCGCGCCGCCCGCGTTCGAGCAGGCGGACGGCCACGAGCTCGGCCGTCGTCGACTTGCCCGCCCCCGACAGCCCCGTGAACCAGAGACAGAACCCTTGACGCTCGCGCGGCGGGTGCGCCTCCGAGAGAATCGCGGCCACCTCGGGGCGCGTGAACCACGCGGGCAGCTCGCGCCCGCGACGCAGATACTCGTCGCGCACCTCCGTCCCCGAAAGCGAAACCGTGCGCGCTTGCTCCGGTATCAGCGCGGCCTCTTCGTAACGGTCTTCGTCGGGCAGGTAGAGCAGCTCCGAGAATGGCACGCATCGGACGCCCGTCTCCTCGGCGTAACGCGCGACCAACTCCTGCGCGTCCGACGCGCCGTAGAAGGGACGGTCGTGCGAGTCGCGTCCGGGGCTCGCGTGGTCGCGCCCGACGATGAGGTGATTCGCGCCGAAGTTGCGGCGGATACAGGCATGCCAGAGCGCCTCGCGCGGGCCGGCCATGCGCATCGCTAAGGGGAGCAGCGCGAGCAGAGTCGCGCGCGTGTCGTAGTAACGCTCGGCCAAAACTTTGTAGGAGCGCACGCGCGTGAAGTGGTCGATGTCGCCGGGGCGCGTGAGGCCGACGACGGGGTGGAGCAGAAGCGTCGCGCCGACCTTAAGCGCGGCGCGGGCGGTCAACTCCTCGTGCGCGCGGTGCAAGGGGTTGCGCGTCTGGAAGGCGACGACGTCGGGGCGTCCGAGTCGCGCCAACGCCTCGCGCACCTCCGAGGGCGTGAGTCGAAGCTGCCGGAAGTCTCGATGGCGCGGAAGCTCTATGACGCGGAGCGCGCCCGAGAGACACACCTCGCCCCACGAATTCATCTCGGCGACGAGCGGGTGGCGCGCGTCCTCCGTGCCGTAAGCCGCGCGCGCCTCGCGCCGCCTGTCCCACGCGAAAATCTCCTCGACGCGCATCAGCGCCAGAGGGTTGTTGTGCTGGTCTGTGAGCGCGATTTCGGAGTCGAGCGGCGGCGTCGCTTCTTTCGCGACCGTGAGCGTGACGGGCAGGGGGAAGAGCGCGCCCGAGCGGAGGCGCATCTCTTCGAGCACGCGCTCGTAATCGGCACGGCCCATGAAGCGCGCGAGCGGCGAAAAGCCGCCCGTGGCGAGCAGCTCAAGGTCGCAGAGATTGCGCGCCGTCAACTGCAAGCGCGGCAGACGAGACGCGCGCGCGCGCAACTCCTCGCGCTCGTCGGCCACGGCGCGCAGGTCGACGAGCGCGCCGCCGCAAGGCTCAATCAACTCCGTCACTCTCAAAATATCGTGTATATGAAGGGCGCGAGCGCGGAGGTCTGCGCGAAGACGAGGAGGACGCCGAGCAGGATGAGTACGATGATGATCGGCATCAGCCAGAGTTTTTTGTTCTGCCGCAGAAACATCCAGACCTCCGCGGCCATTGAGAGCTTGCCCATCCCGTTCGCTTCTCCTTAAAGCCCGTCGGCGCGGCCCCTAGAACAGACGCTCGAAGCCCTCGCGCTCCTGCCGCGTCCGCTTGCGCTCGACCCAGAAAGTCTCTCCGCCCGGCTTGCGCCGCCCGAGCGGGTCGCGCCCCACCAGTCGCGAGACGACTCCGTAGGGCGTGAACACGCCGTAGTACATCAGCCCGAGAAGCACGCGGCTGTTGACGTAGCCGAGCACCGCCGCGAGCTTCATCCAGAGCGTGTGGAAGCGCACCGACACGGCGGGCACGAGCAAGCCCGCGACGACGAGCAAGAGCGCAGCGCCGCCCAAGACGTAGACGACTGTCCACCGGCCTCGATAAAGATTCCACGCCGCGACGCCCGCCAAAACAGTGGCGACGACGAGCGCGGTCTTTCGCGCCTCGGCCCGCGTCGCCGCGCGCGCGTGCGCCTCGCCCGCCTTGAAGGTCGGCTCAATCAAGCTGAAACTCCTCCTGCCAAGCGAGGTCTTCCGCCAAAAGGTTCTCGCCTATCTCGCGCTTGTCGAGCAGGTATTCGCCCAAGACGAGACAGTCCATCTCGGTGCGCATGAAGCAGGTGTACGCCTCTTCGGGCGTGCAGACGATTGGCTCGCCGCGCACGTTGAAGGAGGTGTTGACGAGCACCGCGCAACCCGTCAGACGCTCGAAGGCCGCGAGCAAATCGTAGTAGAGCGGATTGTCTTCGCGACTGACGGTCTGGATACGCGCAGAGTAATCGACGTGCGTCACGGCCGGGATGGTCGAGCGCGCGACGTTAAGACGCTCGATGCCGAAAAGCCCTCGCTCCTCTTCACTCGCTTGCGTGCGCAAAGACTCACGCACGGGAGCGACGAGGAGCATGTAAGGCGAGTCGGCGTCCAACTCGAAATACTCGTGGACGCGCTCGCGCAAAACGGACGGCGCGAACGGGCGGAAGCTTTCGCGGAACTTAATCTTGAGATTCATCTGCGACTGCATGCGCGGCGAGCGCGGGTCGCCGAGTATGGAGCGCGCGCCGAGCGCGCGCGGGCCGAACTCCATGCGCCCCTGAAACCACCCGACCACGCGCTCCTCGGCCAGAAGACGCGCGACGTGCTCCGTCAGCTCGTCTCCTGAGAGCTTGCGGTAGCGCGCGCCCGTCGTGTCGAGGAAGGCGCGTATCTCTTCGTCCGCGAACGCGGGGCCGAGATAAGAGCCGCGCATCCCGTCGGCGTGACGGCCGCAAACTTCGGCCACGTCGCGCGCGTTTCCGAGGTACTGATGCCAGACCGAGAGCGCCGCGCCGAGACTGCCGCCCGCGTCGCCCGCCGCCGGCTGCACCCAAACACGCTCGAACGGCCCTTCGCGCAGGATGCGGCCGTTGCCGACGCAGTTCAAAGCGACTCCGCCCGCGAGACATAGATTGCGCTCGCCCGTCTCTTTGTGCGCGTGGCGGGCCATGCGAAGCATCGCCTCTTCAGTCACCTCCTGCACCGAGCGCGCCAAGTCCATCTCGCGCTGTGTGAGCACGCCTTCCGCTCGTCGCGGCGGGCCGCCGAACAACTCGTCAAACGCTGCGCTCGTCATCGTCAGCCCGGCGGCGAAGTTGAAGTACTTCATGTTGAGGCGCAAGCTTCCGTCTTCGCGCAGGTCGATGAGTTCGTCGAGGATTAACTTGACGTAGCGCGGCTCGCCGTAGGGCGCGAGGCCCATCACCTTGTACTCGCCGGAGTTGACGCGGAAGCCCGTGTAGTAGGTGAAGGCCGAGTAGAGAAGACCGAGCGAGTGCGGGAAGTGAAGCTCTTTCAGTAGGTGCAGCTCGTTGCCTCGCCCGTAGCCGTAAGACGAAGTGGCCCACTCGCCGACGCCGTCCATCGTCAGCACCGCCGCCGACTCGAAGGGCGAAGGGAAGAAGGCCGACGCGGCGTGCGACTCGTGGTGCTCGGTGAAAAGGACTTTCCCTTTGAAGCCCGCGCGCTCCGCGACCTGCTCGCGTATCCAGAGCTTCTCGCGCAGCCAAAGCGGCATCGCCATTAGAAATGATTTGAGCCCGCGCGGCGCGTAGTCGATGTAGGTTTCGAGTAGTCGCTCGAACTTCACGAGCGGCTTGTCGTAGAAGGCGACGAAGTCGAGCGCGTCGGGCGTCGCGGCGGCCTCACGCAGGCAGTATTCGACGGCGCGCGCAGGGAAGCGGTGGTCGTGCTTCTTGCGCGTGAAACGCTCCTCCTGCGCGGCGGCGACGATGCGCCCGTCGCGCAACAAGCACGCCGCAGAGTCGTGATAGTAGGCCGAAATGCCGAGAATGTAAGTCATATTACAGACGCGCCCGAAGTGCGAATCATAATCGAGGCGGCCCGTATGACCAAACAGCGAGACTCTTATGACTAAACGGCAAGACTCTGTGAACAGTTGTGTGCTTAAATGACACTTCCGGCCGGGTCAGTTTTTCGAGAACCCGCGCGCCGGGAAGAAAGGGAGAAGAACTAATCATGTCAACCAACGTCGGGGCCGAAGTGAGGACTTTCCCCATCAACATCGGCATCGAGGAGGGCGAGCGCCGCGAGATCGCCGAAGGGCTTTCGCGCCTGCTCGCCGACACCTACACGCTCTATCTCAAGACGCACAACTTCCACTGGAACGTCACGGGGCCGATGTTCCAGACGCTCCACATAATGTTCGAGCAGGAGTACAACGAGCTGGCCCTCGCCGTCGATTTAATCGCCGAGCGCATCCGCGCCCTAGGCTTCCCCGCCCCGGCCACCTACAAGGAGTTCATCCGCCTCTCCTCGATTAAAGAGGAGGACGGCGTGCCGACGGCGCAGGAGATGATAAGGCTTCTCGTCGAGGGTCAGGAGTCGTGCGTGCGGACGGCCCGCTCGGTCTTTAAGACGGCCGAGGCCGCCAACGACCAGCCGACCGCCGACCTTCTCACCGAGCGCATGCAGGTTCACGAGAAGACCGCGTGGATGCTCCGCAGCCTCCTCGCCGAAGACGCCGCCGAGACGACGACCGCCAAAGGCGCGTAAGTGAAAGGATGAAGTCGGAAGGCGGAAGGATGAGGCGAAAGCATATTCATCCTTCCGCCTTTCTTTCGTCTTCGGCGAGTTTCCGCACCGCGTCGAGCGTGTCTATCTCGGCGACGGTCTTGTCGTCGCGCAGGCGCAGGATGCGCGGGAAGCGCAGCGCGTAGCCGCTCTTGTGACGCTTCGACTCCTGCACGCGGTCGAAGGTCACTTCGAGGACGATGAGCGGCTCGACCGTTCGCACGCGCCCGTGCGCGAACTCTTCGAGCGTGTGCGCGCGAAACCACTCCGTCAGTTCCGCAAGCTCCGCGTCCGTCAATCCCGAATAAGCCTTGCCGACGTTCAGAAGCTCCGGGTCTTCCTCGGAGCGGCGCACGGCGAAGGTGTAATCCGACAATAAGTGTCGCCGCTTGCCGTGCCCGACCTCGACGGCCGTCACCACCACGTCGAGCGTCGCCAGCGCGCGCTTAATCTTCAGCCACTCGCGCCCGCGCTTACCCGGCTTGTAAGACGAGCGCGGGTCTTTCACCATCAGCCCCTCGTTGCCCCGCGCGCGCGCCGCGTCGAACTCCTCGTCCAACAACGCCACTTCCCGGACGCGCTTCAAGCTCGACAGACGCACCGTCCCGCCGTCTCCTTCGCCCAACAACTTTTCGAGCGTCGCACGACGCTCGCGCAGAGGCTCGTCAATCAACATGCGCCCCGCCGCGTAGAGAAGGTCGTAGGCGACGAAGACGACGGGCGTCGCGGCGAGCAATTCTTCCCCGACCGTCTTACGCCCGAGACGCTTCTGCAACTCCGCGAACGGCAGGATTGTCTCGCCGCGCGCGGGCACTATCTCGCCGTCAATCACGGCGTCCGACCGAAGCGCGGCGAGCGGCGCGACGAGTTCCGGGAAGCGGTGCGTCACGTCGTCGAGCGTGCGCGTGTAGAGCGCGACGCGCCCCGCCTCCGCGTGCGCCTGCGCGCGTATGCCGTCGAACTTGTCTTCGACGTTGAACTCTTCGGGCATCGTGCGCGCCACGTCCGCGAGGTCGGCGGCGGCCGTCGCCAGCATGAACTTGAGCGGGTGGAAAAGACGGAGCGCACGCCCCTCCAACTCGCCGCGCCGCGCGAGCAGGGCCGTCTCGCCGATGTCGCCCGTCAACATGTTGGCGAGCGCCACCGAAGCGAGCGGCCGCTCGAAGGCGCGCGCGAGCGCGTCCTCGACCAGACCCTCTTTCAAACCGATGCGCAAGTCGCCGACGAGCAGCTTGACGAGATACTTCGCTTCGAGTGGCGTCGCGCGCGCGAGCGATTCGACGAGCACGGCCTTTTTGCTCTTCGTGCCGCGCGTCTCGCTCAGGCGAGCGATGAGGGCTTCCGTTTCGGCGAGCGTGAAGGTCGGCCGAGCGGCGTCGGGTCGCGTCTCGGCGAAAGCCTCTTGGGCGACTTCGCCCGAGTCGCCGAGGCGCACGTAGCGCGGGCGCAGGTTTTCGTTGTCGAGTCCGGTGACTTCGGAGATGGCTTCGCGCAGGACGCCGCCGCCGACGTTCGTCGTGCGCGCGTCGCGCAGGGCGAACTGCTGCCCGGCGAAGTAGCGCGCGGCGCGCGCGAGGTCTTCGTCCGAGAGTGTGTGGAAGTATGCGCCGAGCAGCGCGGCCTTCTCCAACTTCTTCGTCGTCGCCGCCACGCCCTCGGCCGTCTCCGCGAAACGCACGAGCGCGCCGGCGTGGCTCAAGACTTTTTTCTGACGGGCCATGCGTTAAAGATTAACAACTTCGGCCCGACGAGCGAAGCACGCCGAACGTCGGGTAGAGTCCTAAATCTGTGTTGCCGAGCATATAGCCGCGCTCAGACGCTTTCCGTTGTCTCACCAATTAACTTTGCACGTTTTAGTGCAGGACGCACGTAATCATGAGCATAATTCTGCTGTCACGGCTTTGGCGTACGCTTTGCACTGCCGGCGTTCTGCGAACGTGCCGGGGTAATAACGATTACTTGAATGAATGTTCGGCGGAGGTGTTTTAATGCGGATGCTCAGAGTGTTAGGAACCATTACCCTCGTTACACTTTACGTTATAGGCTACGTCGGACTAGTGGTAGCTTGGTGGAGCGGCTTGATAACCCCCTCACAACTAGTTCTCGTGTGGGCGGTTGCCACTTGGGCTGCGAGAAAGGAATGACGGGAGAAGCCGAAGCACAGATGAGATGAAGTACGCCGAGCGTCGCGCGAAGGATGATGAAAGGATTTCCGACCGGAGCGCGGGAGCGCGCCGCCTTCGCTAGTAGCGCGCTCTTACCAGCAGACGCGGTCTTTGCCCGTGCGCTTGGCCTCGTAGAGTTTGGCGTCGGCCACGGCGAGGAGCGCCTCGGGCGTGGGCGCGCGCGCGTCGCCCGAGAGGCCGAGGCTTAGGCGAACGCGCGTGAGTCGCGGGTGAACCTCGCGCCAGTCGTATTCGCGCACGGCCTCGCACAGCTTCTCGCACAGCACCCGCGCCTGCTCGGCGGTCGTCTCGACGAGCAGGAGGACGAACTCCTCGCCGCCGTAGCGCGCGACGACGTCGATGCGGCGGCAGCCCGCGCGCAGTATCTCCGCCACGCGGCGCAAGACTTCGTCGCCGACGGCGTGCGACAGCTCGTCGTTGACGCGCTTGAAGTCGTCGAGGTCGGCCATCACGACCGACAAGTCGCGCCCGAAGCGACGCGCGCGCGCGAACTCTTGCGCGAGCTGCGCGTCGAAGTGTCGCCGGTTCGAGAGGCCCGTCAGCGCGTCCTCCTTCGACTGCCGTTCGAGTTCGCCCGCTTGACCGCGAAGCTGTTCGAGGAGCGCCGTCTTCTGCTCGTCGGCGGCTTTAAGGCCGCGATAGGCTTCGGCCAGCTCGACGTTGCGCAGACGATAAATCTCGGCCTCGCGCTCGGCGCGCTCGACCTCGGCGCGGGTGGTGACGTGCTTGACGCGCTTGGCCGTGTCCTCGCCGAAGACGCGCTCGCGCGTGTGATGAAACTCCTTGTAGTGCGCGAGCGCGCGCAGCAGTTCGCCGCCCAGCTCGTAGGCTTCGGAGAGCGCGCGGTGCGCGCGGTAGACGAGGTCTGACGAGTCGAGTTCCGAGGCGAGGGCGAGGGCGCGCGCGAGGTGTTCGAGCGCCGAGGGCGTCTGGCCGAGCGCCGTCAAGGTCTCGCCCATCTCGACGCGCGCCTCGGCCTCGTAGTAGCGGATGCCCGTCTCCTCCGTGATGCGCAGGCTCTGCGTGTAGAACTCAAGCGCGTCCGAGTACTCGCCGAGCGTCTTGTAGAGCTTGCCGAGACGCGCGAGGCAGACGGCCTCGGCCTGCCGGTCGCCGACGGCGCGCGCGCGCTCAAGGCTCTCGAAGTAGTAGCCGCGCGCGGCCTCGGTCTCGCACGCCGCCTCGTAGACCTGCCCGATGTTGAGGAGCACGTGCCCCTCGTTCTGGCGGTCGCCGATCTCGCGTTTGACGGCGAGCGCGCGCCGGAAGTGTTCGAGCGCCTTCTCGTGCTCGCCGAGGCGCAGGTAGACGTGGCCCACGTTGTTCGTCGCGCGGCCGACGCCCTCGGCGCTCCCGATGCTCTCGCACAAGCTGAGACTGCGGAGGTAGTAGCTGAGCGCGGTCGCATACTCGCCGAAGCTCGTGTAGACGTTGCCGAGGTTGTTGAGCGAGACGGACGCGCCCGCGCGGTCGCCCAAGGTCTCGCGGATGTGGAAGCTCTGCTGGTGGCATTCGAGCGCGCGCGCGTGTCGGCCGAGACGCTCGTGGATGTTGCCGGCGACGGTGAGGGCGTGGGCGCGGCCCGGCTCGTCGCCGAGACGCTCGAAGATGTCGAGCGCGGCCGTCGCGTCGTCGAGTCCGGTCGCGTAGTTGGCGAGCAGGTAGTTGCAGCCGCCGCTGTTGCGCAAGGCGTAAGCGAGGCCGAGTTCGTAAGCTTCTGTTTCGGCGAGCGTGCGCGCCTTGTGGCTGAGCGCGTGTGCGCGGCGCGCGTCGGCGTATTTCAGTTCCCACGCGAGCTCGTTTAGGGTGTCGACGCGCGCCGTCGCGGGGCGCGCTTCAAAGTCTGGGTCGGCGATGACCCTTTCAAGTTCTCTCGCTTTTTCGTTCATGGGTGGGCGGGCTCGAAGAAGTGGCTTGAGGTTCGGAGAGCTTGAAAGTTTGGGCTTTCAAAGATGTGCGCTTGGGGCGGCCGACATGATAGCGCATCGGGCGGCCGCGCGGGCCGAAAATTTTCGCGGCAGTGATGAAGTGAGAGGGCGCGGCCGAAAGGTCTTAAGACGAAAGCAGCTCGGCGGGGACGCGCACGGCGTCGCGCTCGGAGGGCGCGCCGAAGATTTCCGGGTGGAGGAGGCGCGCGAGGATTTCCGCGCCCTCGACGACGCGCGGGCCGGGGCGGCTAAAGTAGCTCGTCGCGTCGACGGCCCAGACCTCGCCCGCGCGCGCGGCCGGAAGCTCCGCGAAGCCTTCGGGCAGGCGCGCCTTTGCAAGCGCGCGCAGGGTGTCCTCCTTGTAGTAGCCGCACGGGATGAGGACGACCACCTCGGGCGCGTATGCGCGAATCTCTTCGGCCGTCGTCACGACCGACTTCTCGCCTGTGCGACCGAAGGCGGCGTCGCCCCCGGCGAGCGCGACCTGTTCGGGAACCCAGTGGCCGGGCGCGAACGGCGGCTCAAGCCATTCGAGCATCAGCGTGCGCGGGCGTCGCTCGACCCCGTGGACGGCCGCCGCCAGAGCATCGACGCGCGCGGCCAAAGCATTGACGACGCGCTCGGCTTCGTCGTCACGTCCGGCGAGTCGGCCGACCGTGCGGATGTTGTCGAGGATGTCTTGAATGGTCGAGGGTTCGAGCGAGACGACGCGCGACTCCGCGTCGAACACGCGCGCCGCTTGGAGCACGGTCTTGTAGCTGACGGCGCAGACCTCGCATAGCTCCTGCGTGACGATGAGGTCGGGGCGCAGCTCGCGCAAAAGATTTTCGTCGAGGTCGTAGATTGAGCCGTGGCCGTCAAGGTGCGTGCTGACGGCGTGGTCAATCTCCTTGCTCGACATCGTCTCGTGCGAGATGCGGCTCGCGGTCAGTCGCGGAAGGTTTTTCACGGAAGGCGGGTAGTCGCACTCGTGCGTGACGCCGACGAGCGACGCTTCGAGTCCGAGAGCGCAGACTATCTCGGTCGCCGAAGGCAGAAGCGAAACGATGCGCGGCGCGCCTGTTGACATGAAAGCTCCTTGAATTCGCGTCGTCGAATCGCGTCGAGGTTTGCGCAAGAGCGCCGGCCGTGTCAAGGAAGCGGCCGCAAAGGCTTTGGCGTGCCCGCGCGCCGGGGGTTACAATTTGCGCGCGGGCGCGGGAGCAGTTGCGCGGGCCGGGAGCGCGTCGGGGGTTCAGAGAGTCGCCGGCTTCCGTCTATACTGTCAAACACCAATGGGCGGCGGGAGGGCTTAAAGCTGATGAGCGCGCGGGAAGAGCTTGAGGCGAGGTTCGAGGGGACGAGCGTTGACCACATCGCGGTCAACTCCGAGGACTTGCGGCGCGACGTGGCCGAGTACGAGCGTCTGGGCTTCCGCGTCGAGACCTTGTACGACGACTGGGCGATGCTGCGGGACGCACGCGGGTTCGGCGTCGCCTTGCTCGCGCCCGGCTCGAAGCACCCGCCGCACATGGGCCTGCGCGTCGAGACGCGCGAGGCGCTCGAAGAGGCGGCGCGACGCGAGGGCCGCCCCGTCAAAGAGCACCGCGACCGCACGGTCTCCTTCTACACGCGCGGCGTCGGCGGCGGGCAGGCCATCGAAGTCATCTACTACCCGCCGGAGTTTAAACCGCAGTGACGAGTGATAAGAAAGCTGTCAGCGTTCAGCACTCAGCGTTCAGCCCACGGCCGTCCGCCGCGCACAAGACGACTGGCATGATTCAACATCTCATCTCGTCCGCTCTATCAAAGCTGAACGCTGAACGCTGAGTGCTGAACGCTTGCTCGTCACTCGTCACTGATTTGTTATGCACCCCTTCCCCCTCTTCCTGGAATTTTTAGGAACGACCGAGATGCTCGTCATCGCGGTCGTGGCGCTCATCGTGTTCGGGCCGCGCAGGCTGCCCGAAATCGGGCGCACCATCGGGAAGCATCTGGCCGAGTTCCGGCGCGCGTCCGAGGACTTCCGGCGGACTTGGGAGCGCGAGGTCGAGGTCGAGCGCATCACGCACGACGTGCGCGTCGATAAGGAAGTCGGCGCGATGCTCTCCGAGGTCAACGACGCGGTGGCCGCCAGCGTCGCGCGCGACACGCACACGGCCGACGCCACGCAGACCGTTGACGCGGGCGCGGCGGACGGGCCGACGGCCGCGCACGCCGAAACGGACGCGCGCACCGACGCGACGCGCGACTGAGCCTCCTCGCCGCTCGTCACTCGTCACTTGTCACTTGTCACTTGTCACTTCCCTTATGGCTTCGACCCTTTTAGAGAACGAGCGCAAGGACGCGGGCGGCGAGTCGCCGGAGCAGGGCGGCCAGATGTCTTTCCTCGAACACTTGGAAGAGCTGCGGCGGCGGCTCGTCCGCTCGATTATCTTCGTCGTCGTCGCGCTCGTGGCTTGCTGGTTCGTCTCCGACCACGTCTACAACTTCCTCGCCGCGCCCGTCCGACGCGCGCTCGCCGACGCGCAGCGCCGCCCCGTCCCACTTCAGGGCTTGACGGGCGACGAGGCCATTCAGCCGCTCAGCTCCGTCGGCGAGGGCGACACGGGCCGCTACGTCTTCGGCGAGGCGACGCGACTCGGGACGAGCGTCATCCCGGCCGGCGCGTCCGTCGGCGTCAAGGTCGCGCGCGACCAAGCGGGGCAGCTCGGCGTCTTTACGGCCGAGCCGCTCATCGCAGGCTCGACCGTCATCCCGGCGGGCGTGCGTCTGCCCCTTGACCTCCTCGCGCGGCCCGACGATTTGCCCGGACTCGAAGACCGACTCGTCGTCACGACCGCGCTCGAACCCTTCTCGCTCTACCTGCAAGTCTCGCTCTACGCGGCGCTCTGCCTGTCCGTGCCTTTCCTGCTCTGGCAGGTGTGGGCGTTCGTCGCGCCGGGCCTCTACCCGCACGAGCGCGGCTACGCCATTCCGTTCATACTGCTTTCGACCATCTCGTTCGTCGTCGGCGCGGCCTTCGCCTACTACATCCTCTTCCCTCCGGCCGCGCGCTACCTTTTGGGCCTCGGCTCGGAGTTTCGCCTGCTCCTGAAGGCGACCGACTACTTCGACTTCATCGTCCTCATCATGCTGGCGATGGGCGTGGTCTTCCAGATGCCCGCCGTCACATACATCCTCGCGCGCATCGGGCTGGTGACGCCGGGGCTGCTCCTGCGGAGTTGGCGCGTCGCGCTCATCTCCATACTCGTCGCGGCGGCCGTGCTTTCGCCGACGAGCGACATTGCCAACATGATGCTTTTCGCCGCCCCGATGATGGTGCTCTACATGCTCTCGATTCTCATCGCGTGGATGTTCGGCAGACCGCGACGGATAGAGGCCGAAAGTTAGTTAAGAGCTTGGCTGTTTTAAACTTAACCGCCCTCCCGACTCCGCGCCCCGACCCCGCTTCAGGCAACCCCGAAGGTGCGCGCGGCATCTTGACTGTGTTCCGGTCAGGCTCTAGAATTCGGGCCGTCAGTTTGGCGACGCGGGCAACCGAGCGGCCTTCTCGAAGCGTTACGCGGGCCGGAGCGGTCTTTCAGGCGTCGCCATTTTCTCAATCCCGAAGGTCTCATCAACAAATAGGCCGGTCTCGCCCGGTAAGTTAATCGGTTTGCAATCGACACAGGAGTTTACAGCGATGGCTCGTCACAAGTGGATGCGCACCCTCGCCTCGGCCCTCATCCTCTTTTCACTCTGCGCCCCGTTCGCCCCGGCGGCACTCGGCCAGAAGGATGATAAGAAAAAGAGCGGTCAGGAAGGCGAGGTGATGGATCGCCAGCGCAACGTGCGCAAAGAGGTCAAAGAGGTCTACAAGAAGTGGCTCGAACAGGACGTGGCCTACATCATCACGGACGAGGAGCGCAAGGCTTGGAAGCGTCTCCAGACGGATGAAGAGCGCGAGATGTTCATCGAGGACTTCTGGCGCAAGCGCGACCCAGACCCCGACACGGACGAGAACGAGTATCGCGAAGAGTACTTCGAGCGCATCGCCTACGCCAACCAGCACTTCGCCTCCGGCATTCCGGGCTGGCGCACAGACCGCGGACGCATCTGGATTATGTTCGGCAAGCCCGACGAGCGCGAGACGCACCCCTCGGGCGGACAGTACGAGCGACCCTTCTGGCACGGCGGCGGCTCGACCTCGACCCACCCGTTCGAGGTCTGGTTCTACCGATACATTCCGGGCGTCGGCTCAGGCGTCGAAATCGAGTTCGTCGACCCGACCGGCTCGGGCGAGTACCGCATCGCGCGCTCGCCCGACGAGAAGGACGCGCTTCTGATGATTCCGGGCGCGGGCCTGACGCTCTCCGAGCAGTTGGGGCTTTCGAGCAAGGTCGACCGCGTCACGGGCATGGGCGGCTTCGGCTACTCCGGGCCGGGCGGACGCATGCAGGACAGCCCCTTCGAGTGGCTCGCGCGTAACGCCGCGCTCAATCGCCCGCCCGAGATTCAGGGCGTCTCGGAGAGCGGCAACCCGTTCGGCACGACGGGCGGCGGCGTCGTCGAAGACAACCCGCTCGACTTCGACGTCCGCGTCGACTTCTTCCGCCAGTCCGAAGACCGCGTCGTGACGGCCTTCACCATACAGGTCGAAAATAAGGATTTGTCCTTCAAGGACGTCGGCGGCGTCCAGACGGCGCGCGCCAACATCTTCGGCCGCATCACGTCGGTCGCGGGCCGACGCATCTCGACTTTTGAAGACCCCGTGACGGCCACCGCCACGGTCGAGGAGCTTGCGGCGCGCAAGGATCAGAAGTCGGCCTACCAGAAGGCCGTGCCGCTCCCGCCCGGAACTTACAAGCTCGACGTGATGGTGCGCGACATCAACTCCGGCGCGACGCAGGTCAAGCCCGTCGGCTTCACCGTGCCGAGGTACGACCAGAAGCTTCTGTCGACTTCGACCATCGTGCTCGCCGCCAAGCTGCAAGGCTTGGGCGACCGCCCGGCGGTCGGCCAGTTCACCATCGGCCAGTTCAAGGTCATCCCGAACGTCTCGGGCGAGTTCACGCGCGGCCAAGACGTCGGCATCTATGTGCAGGTCTACAACGCGGGCATCGACCAGACGACCCTCAGGCCCTCGGTCGATGTCGAGTACGCGCTCGTGCGCGACGGCAAAGACATCTTCCGGCAGAAGGAAGACTGGTCGGGCCTCTCGGACTCGGGCCAACGCCTGACGCTCGCGCGCCTGCTCCCGACGCAGGAGCTTGCGCCCGGCGAGTACGAGATAGTCGTCCGCATACGCGACCACGTCTCGGGCCAATCGCTCCAGCCCTCGGCCAAGTTCCAACTGCTCGCCAACAAATAACCCCACGCCCCACACGGGCGACAACACCGAGGGGCGGCGCGCGT
>DASUNL010000454.1:0-2568 GCA_036277175.1 Pyrinomonadaceae bacterium
GTAGGCCGTCTTCTGCGACGCGCCCTTCGTCTTCAAATCGTTGTCGAGCGCGCTCGTCCACGCGGACGCGGGCCGGACGATGACGTTGACGTAAGAGTCGGCAGTCGTCTCCTTGACCTTCTTGCGGAGGTCGGAGCTGACCTTGTCCTTTGCGACGCCGGGCGTTTGCGCGCGGGTCGCGGGGACGAACTGCCTATCGACGAGGACGATGCCGAGCACGAGTGAGAGCGCGACGGCGAGCGAGGCGAAGCGACGGAGCTGACGGTTGGGGTTGGCCGTTTTCATCTTTTTAAGTGACCTGCGGACTGTCGGTCGATTCGATGTCGCCGAGTCCTTTTTCAAGCGTCGTGCCAGCGAAGATGAACACGCCGGAGGCGTCCGCCGAACCGCGCGCGGAAGTCGCGTGCGGACAGGATAAGGCGTTGAGGGTGAAGGGTTAGGGGCGCGGGGGCGGGCGTAGGGCGCGGGCTGGCGCGGCGCTGAGAGTCGTTTGGCTTGGCGCGCGGCGCGTTGCGAGTGGGCGGGTTCGGTCAGATTCAGAGGTGCAGTTTGACCGAGTTCGTTCAGGCGCGATGCGCGAAATTTGTTGACCGCGCGCGCGCGATGAAATACAAACGTGCGGCTTTTAACCGAGACAACTTAAGAGCGGAGCGTCCAGTTATGTTTAAAGAGTTCAGAGAGTTCATCGCGCGCGGCAACGTGCTCGACCTCGCGGTGGCCGTCGTCATTGGCGCGGCCTTCGGCCGCATCATCACGGCGCTCGTCGAGGGTCTGCTGATGCCGCCCGTCGGGCTACTCGCGGGCCGCGTTGATTTCGCGAGCCTCTTCTACGTGCTCGACTCGACGAAGGGCGTGCCCGCCTCGCTCGCCGACGCGAAGGCCAAGGGCATCCCCGTCATCGCCTACGGGCAGTTCATAAACGAGATTGTCAACTTCCTCATCGTCGCCTTCGTCATCTTCCTCATCGTGCGCTACGCCAACCGCCTGCTCAGTAAAATGGCGACCGACAAAGGCCCGACGACGAAGGACTGCCCGCATTGCCTCTCGTCCATCCCGCTCAAGGCGACACGCTGCTCGCAGTGCTGCGTGGATTTGAGTGCGGCGTAAAGCGCGGATGCGGATTTCGGATTTCGATAATCTCAAATTTGAAATCTGTGATTTGAGACCCGCAATCCGAAATCCGCATCACGCTATCGTCTACGCCGAGACGGCCGCGCCGGTGGTCGGAGTGGCCGGTTTGGAGTCGCCGGCCGCGAGCCGCGCGTGGTAGTGGTCGGCGACGAGTTGCTCGTGCTGCGCGAGGTCGATTTCGATCTCGTCGAAGATGGCGGCCGTCGCCGGGTCGGTGAATTGATTCGTCAGGTTGAAGGCGTCGACGACGCCGGTCTGCAAGTCGCCGAGCGCGCGCCGCAGAAGCGACAGGTCGTCGCTCGACTGAATCCAACTCTTCAAAGTCGCCCACGCGCCGCTGCCCGCCGCCTGCAAGTCTTCCTCACCGCCGAGGGCCGCGAGCCGCGCTTCGAGCAGAGAGATGTGGCGCGCCTTCGACGCGACTATCTCGGCGAAGAGAGTTTTGACGGCCGGGTCGGTCGCCTTGTCGGCGTAGTGCTCGAACGCCTTGTGCGCGTAACGCTCGCCGCGGATGGCCGTGTTGATGCCGTCCACGATTTCGTCCTTCGTCGAGCCGCCCCACGCTTCCGCCAGTTGCCACGCCGCGCCGCCACGCTCGTCCGTTTCGTCGGCGAGACTCTTATCCTTCACGCTCAGGCCCAAGCGTTTGAGAATCGCCGACGTGAAGAGCGCGATGTCGCCGGGGCGGCGCGAGGTGAGAAGGTTTCCGTCCGTGACGACGGGCGCGTTCTCGAACTGCGCGCCCGCGTTCTGCATGTCCTTGCGAATGGCGCGGAAGCCCGTCGCGCGTTTGCCGCGCAGGAGGTCGCCCTCGATGAGGACTTGCGGGCCGTGGCAGACGGCGGCGACGAGTTTGCCCTGACCCACTGCGTCCTGCACGAAGCGGACGGTCTTCATGTTGGTGCGCATCTTGTCGGGGGCCATGCCGCCGGGGATGACGACGGCGTCGAAGTCTGCGGCGCGCGCGTCGGTCGTCGTCGCGTCGGCCTGGACGGTGACCTGCATGTTCTTGCCCGCGTACTTCTCGTTGACGCGCGAGCCGAGCACGGTCACTTCCGCGCCCGCCTCGGCGCGGTCGACTTCCTTGCCGCCGGCCACCAGCGCGACGACCTGGCCTTCGCCTTCGGTCGAGGCGTAGCCGGTAAACTCGGTCGAGCCTTCGCGCTCGGCGATGTCGAACCAAAGCTCGCCTTCGGCGGCTTGGCCCGAGCCTTTCCACGCCGCGCGCGCCGCCGCCTTCTGCTGCGCCATCGCCGCGTCGAAGCCGGCCCGGTCCACGCCGATGCCGCGCATGCGCAGCGCGTCTTCGGTCAGGTCGTAGGGGAAGCCGTAGGTATCGTAGAGCTTGAACGCGGTCTCGCCGGGCAAGTGGGCGCCCTCGCCCATTCCGGCGGTGGCCTCCTCGAGAAGCCTGAGGCCATTGTCGAGGGTGCGGCG
>DASUNL010000455.1:0-5098 GCA_036277175.1 Pyrinomonadaceae bacterium
GACGTGGGCGCGTGGGTGCGCCGCGTCGTGCAACTAGAGACGCGCATGCGCGTCGAGCTGCGCCCCGGCCCGCCCGCAGAGATTCAGGCCGACGGCGACCAGCTCGACCAACTGCTCATCAACGTCCTTCGCAACGCCGTCGACGCGGCCGTCGAGACGGGCGGCGGCGTCTTGGTCACTTGGTCGAAGAACAACTCGCACTTAGACGTCGTAGTCGAGGACGAAGGGCCGGGCCTCTCGAACACCGGCAACCTCTTCGTGCCGTTCTTCACCACGAAGCCCGAAGGCTCGGGCATCGGACTTGTCCTCAGCCGCCAAATCGCCGAGGCGCACGGCGGCACGCTCACCCTCCAGAACCGCCGACGCGGCCACGGCTGCGAAGCCCGCCTCCGCCTCCCGCTCTAAAGTTCACTCCTGCTTCGCGGTGTTGTCTAAAGCCGGATGTTTGTAGGTCGCGGCGAGCGCGAGCAGCGCGGCGACGGAGAGAATGCCGGGGGCGAGTAAGGGGTTGCCGCCGCTCAGTGCGCCCCACAGAATCTCGCCCGTCGGCGCGTTGGGACTCAGCTCCCTCTGCAAGCCCATGTTGCCTTCGAGGTGCAGATAGACGCCGAGTAGCGTGCCCGAGACGACGAGCGCCATCGCGATTCTCAAGGCCCACATCGTCGCGCGTCGCGGGCGCGCGAGCGCGGCGAGCGCGGCGGCTGCGCCCAGACCGCACAGCGCGAACGGGATTAGCTGCACAGGGTCTTCCGTATGCTCGACCATGAGCAACTCGACCACCGCGCCGCACATCAACGCGACCGACAGCACGAGCAGAAACAGACGCAGGCGTCGCAGTATCTCGTCGCTACTCATCACTCACCCACGTAGACCTGAGCCACGGCCAACTCGTCGGGCGACACCATCCCCGCGACCTTTTCGAGGAAGGCTTGGCGCGAGGCGTAGGGGCGGCCCTTGATTAACTGCTCGGCCTCCGAGGCGTCGAGGCCGGGAATCTGTTGCAGCGTCGCCGCGTCCGATGCGTTCTCCGAAATCGGCACATAGACGTACTTCTCGTACTCGGCGACCTGCGCCTCGTTAACGTACTTTCCAATCTCGCGACGGAACTGCTGGATGCTCTTATAAGGCCGGTACTCCTCGAACTCGTGAACCATCCGGTTGCCCATGCCGGGGATGCCCGCGAGAAAGTCCTGCGACGTGGCCGTGTTCAAATTGAGCTTCGCCTTCGCGGTCGCCGCGCCCGGCTCTCGGGTCGGTACGGCGGACGGCGTCGCCGCGCCATTCGCCGACGCCGTGTTGCGCGGGGCGTTCGCGTTGTTCGTCTGCGTCCCCTCGCTGCCTGAGCCGCAAGCCGAGACGAGCGACGCGGTGATGATGAGGGCGGTAAAAATCAATGGCGCGCGGCGCGCGTTTGGACGTCGGAGCTTCATGCGGTTCTTCCTTTCTGACGAAACCTTCAGTTGTTGGGCGGATTGTTAGACGGACATTATACGCATTAGCTTCCGTTTCGGCAGTCGCGCCCCGCGCGGAAATAGAGTTCGCGCGCGGTCGGCCGACACGCGCGCAGAAACAATAGCTCGCCGAGTCGTCTATGACTTCAGACGCTTGAAGAAGATGGCCCTCGGGGCGGGGCCGCCGGGGCGCACTTCGAGGTCGCCCTCGCCCGTCATCTCCCAGCCCTCTTCGCCGAGCCGCGCGACGGCGCGCGCGAAAGCGTTTCCGCCCGGCGGCACTTCCACGTCCACGACCTGCACGCCTCGGTCGCGGAAGTAGACGATCCAGTAGACGCCGCCGCGCGTCGAGGTGAGGTACTGGGCGCGCGTCACAGCGCAGTACTCCCAGCGACGCCCGGCGGGGTCGCCCTCGGTCTTCTCGTCCTCGCGCTCGGAGTCGGGGCGCGTCTGCGCGGCGGCCTGCGGCGCGAACGTCACGAAGGGCGCGAGGGCGCGCCCCGCGAAGAGTGCGGCGGCGACGAGCGCCGCCGTCAAAAAATATTGCTTGCTACTCACGGCTCGGGTGTCTCCTTCCGACGGTGGTGTGGCGCGATTAAAACATAACGCGCGCGCGCGTCGAAGGGGCGGCGCGCGATTCGGTGTAAGATGCGTGGATGACGGAGACGAAGAGATGACGGAGACGGCGGACGTGGTCATCGTCGGCGGCGGCATCGTCGGCGCGAGCATCGCTTATCATTTAACTTCGGACGGATGCCGCGACGTGCTCATCGTCGAGCGCGCCGCGCAACAGGGCACAGGCTCGACGGGCCGCGCGACGGGCGGCGTGCGCGCGCAGTTCGAGACCGACATCAACGTCCGCATGTCTCTGCACTCGATTGACTTCTTCGCGCGCTTCCGCGAGGAGATTGGCCGGGAGTGCGGCTACCGCGCGGTCGGCTACCTCTTCTTCGCGACGAGCGACGAGCTACTCGCGCGCCTCGACGCGAACCGCGAGCGACAACGCGCGGCGGGGCTTCGCAACGTCCGTCTGCTCACGCGCGAGGAGGTCGGCGAGATGCTGCCGCAGATGCGTCTCGAAGACGTTCGGGGCGGAGTCTTCTGCCCGACCGACGGTTTGATTGACCCACCGGCCGTGATGCGCGGCCTGACCGAAGCCGCGACGGAGCACGGCGCGCGCGTGTGGACTGACGCGCGCGTGACGAGTATCGAGACGGAAGACGGGCGCGTCGCTTCAGTTGAGACTTCGCGCGGGCGCGTCTCGACGCGCGTCGTCGTCAACGCGGCGGGCGCGTGGGCCGGTGAGGTGGCGCGCCTCGCCGGACTCGAATTGCCAATCGTCCCTTTGCGCCGACAGCTCGTCGGCGTCGAGGGCTTCGCGGGGATGAGCGAGAGCATGCCGATGGTCATCGACGCGGCGAGCGGTTTTCACTTCCGCCGCGTCGAGCGCGAGGGCCGCACGGCGGCCGTCCTCCTCGCGTGGCCCGACCCAGCGGAGACGCCCGGCTTCCGCGAAGAGTTTGACGACCGCTTCGTCGCGAAGGTCTCGGCGCTCGCGTCGGCGCGCGTGCCCTCGCTCGCGGGCGCGGCGGTCGACCGGAGTCTCTGCCGCGCGGGACTCTACGAGATGACGCCCGACCGCCACGCCGTCCTCGGCGAAGCGCCCGCGCCGCGCGGCCTCTTCCTCGCGTGCGGCTTCAGCGGCCACGGCGTCATGCACGCGCCCGCGACGGGGCGCATCACGTCCGACCTCATCATGCGCGGTCGCACAGAGTTGGTTGACGTCGAACAACTCGGCGTCGAGAGGTTCGCGGCGGGACGACTCATCGAGGCGGAGCATGCGTTACTTTGATTGCGGGATGCGATTAGTGTTGATAAGAGACGCGCTGTCCTTAATCTGAAATTTGAAATCTCAAATCCGCAATCCGGTCAGAATCAGTCGAGATAACAAGTGCCGACGTCAATCAAAATCTTCCTTTGGAGCTTCGCCGGGTTCGTCGCCGTGACGGCCGGGGTCTACATCTTCTGGTGGGGGCGTTCGCGTTTCCAAGTCTGGCGCGCGCGCTCGAAACCCTTGCGCGCTCTCCGCGCGAGCATGTGGCACGACCCCGGCCGCGTCGAGACTCTCGACCTGCGCGCAGGGCCGGGCGGCGCAGACGGCGCGCCCGCGCCGCCGTTTAAGTTCATCGAGGAGCACGCGACGGGGTCGAACCCATGTCTGTCGCTGCGCGACGCGCGCGGGCGCACGTGGCGCGTCAAGTGGGGCGACGAGGTGCGCAGCGAGACCTTCGCGACGCGCCTCGTCTGGGCCGCGGGCTTCCACGTCGAGCAGGCTTACTTCGTCCCAGAAGGCCACATCGAGGGCGCGACGAGCCTCGGCCGCGCCGCGACGTGCGTCGACGACGACTGCACGTTCCGCGACGCGCGCTTCGAGCTTGACGAGAAGGGCGTGCGCAAACTCTTCGACGAGCACGGCTGGTCTTGGGACGACAACCCTTTCGTGGGGACGAGGGAGTTGGCGGGTCTGAAAATTATGCTGATGCTCACGTCGAACTGGGACAACAAGGACGTGCGCGACGTGGCGCGCGGCTCGAACACGGCCATCTTCGAGCACCGCACGCCCGAAGGCACATACGAGGCGCGCTACCTCATCATCGACTGGGGCGCATCGATGGGGCGTTGGGGCGCGCCCATAATCCGCAGCAAGTGGGACGCCGCCGGTTACGAGGAGCAGACGCCGGAGCTCGTCGCGGGCGTAACAGATGAGGGCGTCGTCGAGTGGGGCTACATCGGGCAGCGCACGGACGAAGCGCGCGAGGGCATCACGGTCGAGGACGTGCGCTGGCTTCACGGCTTCGTCGCGCGTCTCACCGACGAGCAGCTCCGCGAAGCCCTGCGCGCGAGCGGCGCGACCGACGAAGAGGTCGAAACCTTCACGCGCGCCATCCGCGCCCGCATCGACAAGCTCGGAGAAGTGACGGGATAGCTGTCAGCGTTCAGCTATCAGCACTCAGCTTTAGGAAGCGGACGAGACGACGTGTTGATTTGCGGACGTTGATTCGCGGGGGTCGCCCGGCATGCGGCGGATGCCGTGAGCTGAAAGCTGATTGCTGATTGCTGACAGCTATCCCGTCACTCGTCACTGTTTTTATAGTCCTTCGGGTCGAAGGTGTGGAAGAACCATTCGAGGAGGGGGGCGTGGCCGAGGGCGGAGTACCAGCCGTAGAGCTTCATCTCGTTGTAGGCCTGCTCCTTCGTCCAGCCGCAGTCGGTGACGCGGTAGACGCCGAAGAGCACGCCCGTCCGGTGTCGGCCGCCGCGACAGTGCGCGAAGACGGGGCCGCCGCGCTTCGACGAGCGCATCAGTTCGAGCCACTCCCTGACGCGCACGGCCTCGGGCGCGTCGCGGTCGGAGAAGGGAAGGCTGCGCCACTCCTCGATGCCCGAGGCTAGGGCGCGATCCCTGTCCGCGCGCCGCTCGTGCTCGATCATGCTGAAGACGCGCACGACCGCCAGCTTCTCGACGAGCGCCCGGTAGCCGCGCTCGTCCGGCAGCGCGCCGCGATAGATCGTGTCGGCGACCTTCCCGAAGTTCGGGATCGGGACTTCAAACTCGTTCTCCTTGGAACGCGACTTCATCCACTGCA
>DASUNL010000456.1:0-4079 GCA_036277175.1 Pyrinomonadaceae bacterium
TAATCGCCGTGTGAAAGCCGAGGTCGTACCAAGTGCTCCCGCCCGAATAGACGCCGCCCTCGCCCGACGCGAGCATGTGCGTGCCGAAGAGCTGCCAGTAGGCGGGCGCAAACAGCGCGAGCGCGAGGACGAGACCCGCGCCCCGAAATTTTTCAGACTCGGCGCGAGGCTGTGACCCCGCGCGCCCGCGCCAACGGCGCACGAGCGACGGAAGCCAAGCGACGAGCGCGACGAACGCGAGCGCGACCGTCAACGTCCTCATGTGCGGCGTCGAGAGACGTCCGGCCGCGCGCGCCAAGGCGTAGGCGCTGACAGTAGCGAGCATCCAGCCCGCGACCGTCCCCCACAACACCTGCTCCGCGCGGTCGAGCCCGCGCCCGCACGCGCGCCGGACGAGCGCCGCGCCCGCGAGCGCCGACCCGACGAGGAAGAGTGTGGCCGTCAGGCTCATCTGGGAATTGGGTTCTCGGTCGCCGCGTACTTAAGGTCGCGGCATTATATCGAACGCGCCCGAAAGCTGTGTCATACTTCGCGCCGTGAAGGACGGCTCTGGAGGGGCGATGCTTCCGACGTTCGCGCGCGACGAGCGCACGCCGCGCGCGCTCGTCGCGCTCGCCGCCGCGCTCGCCGCCACACTCGCTTTTCTCTACCTCTACGACGCCGACTCGAACCCGGCGGGCTTCTTCGTCGACGAGGCATCAATCGCCTACAACGCGCACACCGTCGCGCGCTTCGGCGCGGACGAGTACGGCGAGCCTTGGCCGCTCTTCTTCCGCGCCTTCGGCGAGTACAAAAGCCCCGCCTACATCTACCTGCTCGCCGCCGTCTTCAAACTGACGGGGCCGAGCATCGCCGTCGCGCGCGGGCTGAGTTCCGTGCTCGGACTCGTCGCCTGCGCGCTCGTCGGCCTCCTCGCCGCGCGCGCGACGCGCAGACGCGCGGCCGGGCTCTCGGTCTTCGTCGCGGCGGCGCTCACGCCTTGGCTCTTCGAGGTCAGCCGCCTCGTCTTCGAGGTGTCGATGCTGCCCGCGTCGCTCGCGCTCTTTCTGCTGTTGCTGCACAGGGCTTCGGCGGAGCGCGCATGGACGTGGCGCGTCTCGGCCGCGCTCGGCGCGTTGCTCGGTCTGATGGTCTACGTCTACGCGGGCGCGCGCGTCCTCGCCCCGCTCCTCGCCTTCGGACTCGTGCTCTTCGCGACGCGCGGGCGGCGACGCGCCGTCCTCCTCACGTGGGCCTTCTTCGCGCTCACGCTCGTCCCGCTCGCCGTCTACAGCCAACGACACCCCGGCGCGCTCGGCGAGCGTTTCAAATACACGACCTTCGTCAAGCCGGGCGACACGACCGCCGAAATCGTCTCGCGCTTCGCGCTTAACTACGCAGGCAGCTTTAGCCCGCGCAGTTGGCTCGTCGAGGGAGACCCGGAGCCGCGCCACCACTTGCCGGGCGCGGGCGGCAGTCTGCTCGCGGGCGCGGTCGTCCTTTCAATCGTCGGACTCGTCGTCGTCTTCGCGCGACACCGCGATGATGCGTGGTGGCGCTACGTCGTCTACGGCTTGGCGGTCGCGCCCGTCCCCGGCGCGCTCACGCTCGACCACTTCCACACCCTGCGCCTCGTCGCGCTGCCCGTCTTCCTGCTCGTGCTCGCCGCGCCGGCCGTCGCCTTTTTGCTCGAAGGCGGGCGCGCGCGACGTGCGGCGCTCGCGCTTCTGCTGGCGGCGACGCTCGCGCAGGGCGCGTTCTTTCGCTGGCGCTTCGAGACCGCGCCGCCGCGCGTCTACCAGTTCGACACCTTCTACCCGGAACTCCTCGACGCCGCGCTCGCGCGACCCGAGCGACCCGTCTACCTACTCGACAAGACCCCGTCCGCTTACGTCTACGCCTACTGGTACGCGACGCTGCGCGGCGCGGGCGTCGAAAACTTCCACCGCATCCCGAGAGACGAGCCGCCGCCCGCGGGCGCGCTCGTCATCAGCCACGACATGCCCTGCGCCCCTTGCGCGCCGCTCCTCGAACGCGGCGACTTCAAGCTCTACGTCGCCGAAAATCCGTGAATCGTGAGTAGCGGTCAGCAATCAGCTTTCAGCTTTCAGCCCACGGCCGCACGCCGTTTCGTAAACAGTCCGCCGCTTCGGCGCGCCGCAGCCTGTTTGGTTCGGCTGAACGCTGAACGCTGAATGCTGAACGCTGCCCGCGCTTCCCGCCGATTCACTTCTTGCGATCCTTGTATTCGCCGGCGGCCATGAAGGCGCGGTTGAGGCCGGTCGTGTCGCCCGAGGCTTCGAGCTGTCCGACCCAGAAGCGGAAGCCCGCGAGGTCGCGGTCGGGCGGGTCGCCGGGGTTGCGCCGAAGGTAGCCGAAGTAGTGGAGCAGCACTTGCGCGCGGTTCTCTTCGCGCCGCGCAAACTCCGCGTCGGCGGCGATTGCGAGAAGCGCATCGGCGCGCGTCAACTCGCCCGCGTCGAGCCGCGCGGCGAGTTCGTCGCGCGCGCCTTCGACCGAAGCGAGGCCCGCGTTCGCGCGCAGACTCGCGACGAACTGCGCCGCCGTCTGTCTCTCGTAACGCGCGCGGAAACGCTCGCGCTCGACCCACGCCGAGGCGAGGCGGCGCAGGTTCTCCTCAAGCTTCGACTCCTGACCGCGCAGCCCCGACAGGACTCCGGGCGCAAGCTCACGCACGTCGGCCATGAACTCCGCGTAGCGCGGCAACTCGCCGTAAGAAGCGACGTGCATGCGGTAGACCGTCCGGCTCCACTCGCCGTACTGGCCGAGGATGTTGGCCGGGTCTTCGTCGAGCAGCGCGCCCCACTCGCGCACCGCGAGCGAGAACGGTGGCGGCGCTTCCTCGCGCGCCTCCGGCTCTGTCCTGACCACGGCGTAGAGGTCGTCGCGCTCGCCGTAGCTGCGCACGTAGCGCAGGCGTCTCGACCAGACGGCCTGCGCGATGAAAGCCTCGTAGTCGGCCCGCCGCTCGGGCGGAATCTCTGACGTGTGGACAACCAAGTAAGAAGCGGGCAGCTCCTCCATCAGGTCGAGCAGTCGCGGGTCGATGGGGCCGCTTCTGACGTACTCGCTTATCCGGTCGACGGTCGGCGGGACGAAGCTCGACGTGCCGTTAATCAGCGGCTTGCGGTGGTCGGCCGCGCGCAGCATGTAGCGATGGACGAGCATCTGCTCGCCCGCGAGTGGGAGTTCGAGCAAGCCCCCGCGCATCGGCGTCTCTTTGATTCGCAGCGTCACCTCGTCGGGGTCTACCGCGCCGCGCGCGAACTCCAAAGGCGAGGCGCGCAGCTCGAAGAGCAGTAACACGCACAGGCAAACGTAGACGGCCGACGCGCGTGCGCGCGGACTCGGCCAGCGAGCGCGCCACTTAAGACGCGCGGCGCGCTCGGCGAGGCGCAACGCGCCGACGCCCGCCAGAAGCGCCAGCCCGACGTATGCGACCATCGCCCAGTGCGAAGGGATGCGTATGGCGCGGAAGACCGGGACGAGTTCGTGCAGGACGCGGTTGAGAAAGAAGTTCGCGCCGAGCGAGCCGACGAAGCCGCACGCCGTCCAGACGACGCCGAGCACGAACGCATCGCCGCGCCGCGCCGCGCGCAAGGAAGCCAAGAGGTTCTCTTCCCCCGCGCGCCTGAGCGCCGACGGATAACTGAGCGCGAGCCGCGCGACGAGCACGCCTATCAACACTAACACCGCGTGCCGCGCCGTCCGCGCGCCGAAGAAGTCGCTCAAGACAGACCCCTCGACGCCCTCGTAGCCCGTCGCCAAAAGCGCCACGATGCCCGACGCAAACGCCAGCGCGTCGAGCGCGCGCGTCGCTATCAGTCGCCCGCGCGCGCCGACGGTCGGCGACACAGCTTCGTCATCGTTAAAATCTTTTTCCTTGCGCGCCGCGCTCGCGGGCCGAAGCAGGAGCGCGGCGAGCGAGAGCAGGAGCGCGAGCAGTCCGGGGAAGAGCGCGTGGCGCGCGCCGTCGGGGATGGCCGCGCCCAAGCCGCGCCAGAGCTTGTTGCGACTCTCGGCGACGAGCCAGTGGAGCATCGTCGGCGAGTTGAGCGTAAGCTCTTTCGCGCTCCGCT
>DASUNL010000457.1:0-2250 GCA_036277175.1 Pyrinomonadaceae bacterium
AGATGCACGGGACGAAGGAGGTGACGCTCTTTCCGCCCACGCATCAGGCCGAGATGTACCCGCACGAGTTGAGCCGCACGACCTTCTTCTACAGCCGCGTCGACATGGCGGACGTCGACCGCGCGCGCTTCCCGCTTTTCCCCACCGAGCCGGGAATCTCGTTTGAGCTTGCGCCCGGCGACACGCTCTACCTCCCGCCGTTCTGGTGGCATCGCATACGCTCGCGCGAGCTTTCCGTCTCGGTCAACGTCTTCTGGTGGGTGCGCCCCGAGCAGTGTCTCGTCCCGAACTCGGTCGACTACCTGCGCCTCCGCTACCGCGCGCAAGGCTTGGAAGAATTTTTCGCGGGCGAGCCTGACGGCGTGCGCGCACGGAGCTTCGCGCGTCTCGCCGAGCAGGCGCGCGAGCGCGGACTCGGTTGCGCGGCGACTCTCTTTAGCGGCGCGGCCACGCAGTTCGCCCTGCGCGCGACTGCGCCCGACGCGGTCGGCGGCGAGGAGTTAAAGCGCGCGCGCCTGTGTCTCTTCCTTGCCGACTTCGCTGCGCTCCACGGCAAGTCGCCGCGCATGGGCGAGCTTGAGTCGATTGTCTCCGACACGCGCGCGCTCGTCTCGAAACATCTCACGGCTTGGACTGACGAACTCTCCCTGTGCTCCAATGAAGGAGCTTCCGGCGCGCCGTCCTAAACTCGCGCGCCGCACAAATCCCTTTTTATGAACTCAAGGCTAAACATCACTCTCTGCCTGCTCATCGCGCTCGCGCTCTCGACCGTCCCGACGGGCGACGCCCAAACGTCGCAAACGACGAACGCGCCGTCGAGCGCCGAGTTGACTTCGGAGAAGCACCTCCGAGGCGTGCGCCAGTTGACCTTCGGCGGCGAGAACGCCGAGGCGTATTTTTCGGGCGACGGCCGCCAGCTCATCTTTCAGTCGAAGCGCGACGGCCGCGCGTGCGACCAGATTTACACGATGCGCACGGACGGCTCGGGCGTGCGGCTCGTCTCGAACGGCGACGGCGCGACGACCTGCTCCTACATCTTCCCCAACGGCAAGCGCATCCTCTACGCCTCGACGCATCTCGGCGCGCGCGAGTGCCCGCCGCGACCCGACTACCGCAAGGGCTACGTCTGGCCCATCCACCCCACCTTCGACATCTTCACCGCGCGCCCCGACGGCCGCGACATCAAGCGGCTGACCGACGCGCCCGGCTACGACGCCGAGGCCACCGTCTCCGTGGACGGCAAACGAATCGTCTTCACCTCGATGCGCGACGGCGACCTAGACATCTACACGATGGACGCCGACGGGCGAAACGTCCGCCGCCTGACGACGGAACTCGGCTACGACGGCGGCGCGTTCTTCTCGCGCGACGGCCGACGAATCGTCTACCGCTCACACCACCCGAAGACGCCCGAAGCGGTCGAGCGATACCGGCAGAAGCTCTCGGAGAACGTCATCGAGCCGAACGTCTTCGAGGTCTGGGTGATGGACGCGGACGGCGCGAACAAGCGTCAGGTGACGACGCTCGGCGCGGCCAGCTTCGCGCCCTACTTCTTCCCGGACGGACGCCGCATCATCTTCGCCTCGAACGTCCACGACCCGCGCAAACGCAACTTCGACCTTTATGTTATTAACGTCGACGGCACGGGCTTAGAGCGCGTCACCTTCAACGAGACCTTCGACGGCTTCCCCATGTTCTCGCCCGACGGCCGACGCCTCGTCTTCGCCTCGAACCGCAACGCCGCCAAGGAGGGCGACACCAACGTCTTCATCGCCGACTGGGTCGACTGACAGACTTCCACCAGCGCGCCTCTCAAACCCGATATTTCAAATCTGAGATTTCAGATTTTTGAGATTTCAGATTTGAGATTTGAACTCCGAGATTTACAAATATGCTTCACCAAACGCTCCGCCAAAAAACTCTCCGCCTCGCATTAACGTCCGCGCTCGCGCTCGCGCTGCTTCCCTCGTGCGCGCTCGCGCAGCAAGCGACGGCGAACGACCCCGACGCCGCGCGCCTGCGCGCGCACGTCACGCTGCTCGCCTCCGAACGTCTCGACGGCCGCAAGACCGGCACGCCCGGCGCGGAGTCGGCCGCCGAATACGTCGCCTCCGAGTTTCGCAAGTACGGCCTCGCGCCGGGCGGCGACTCGGGCGCGGGGCGCGGCGACGCGGGTCGCACTTACTTGCAAAAGTTCCCTTACGTCGCGGGCGTCGAGCAGGGTAAGTCGAACGAGATGACGCTCCACGA
>DASUNL010000458.1:0-6885 GCA_036277175.1 Pyrinomonadaceae bacterium
GGTCGCCTCGCCGCCACGTATGACGCCGATGTTGGCGGTCGTCTCATGGTCGATGCGCCCGAGCTTCATCTCGCTGATGGCCTCGGCCGCGATGCGTATGGCCGAGATGCCCTGTTCGGGCGCGACCCCGGCGTGCGATTCGAGGCCGAGGATTTTCCACTCCATGTGGTTGGCCGACGGGCCTTTGGTGAAAAGGAAGCCGGGGTCGTCGGAGTCGAAGACGAGGCCGTACTTGGCTTTGAGTTTCGACACATCGACGTGCTTCGCGCCTAGGAGTCCCACTTCCTCGCAGATGGAGAAGACGGCCTCGATGGGCGCGTGCGGGATTGATTGCTCCTGAAGGCAGCGAATCGTCTCGATGATGACGGCGCAGCCCGACTTGTCGTCACCGCCCAAAACGGTCGTCCCGTCCGAGCGGATGATGTCGCCCTCGACGACGGGCTTGACGCCCTCGCCGGGGACGACCGTGTCCATGTGCGCGGACATCATTATCGTCTCCGCGCCGGGAATCGTGCCGGGGAAGCGCGCGATGACGTTGCCGGAGTTTCCGCCGACCTTCTCACCGGCGTCGTCGATTTCGACCCGCGCGCCCATCTCCTCGCAAAGTTTCTTGATGCGCTCGGCCACGTCGCGTTCTTTGCGCGAGACCGAGTCGATTTGGACGAGTTCGAGCAGAAGGTTCTTGATGCGCTCCTGATTAATCATGCAGCCTCCGTCAAACGTGAGTCGTCAGTCGTTAATCGCGAATCGTCAATCGTCAATCGTGTTTGAGAGCCTCGCTACTCGAACGGCAGAGCGCGAGTTGCGTGAAGGGAGATCGATTTACGATTCACGATTGACGACTTACGGATTCCGGCCATCCTACTACACGGACGCGCCCGCGAGCCAGACGCGCGCGCCGGTTTCAAACGTCGAGCCGTTCGAGCGCGCTCTGCAACTCGTCGCGCTTCTCCGAGAGGAGACGGTCGTCGGCGTCCGCCGGGACGTGGATGGGCGGCGCGAAGCGCACGACGGCGCGCGTGAAGGGCAGGGGGAGGCGTGTTCTGTCCCAGCTCGGCAACTCGACGAAGCGGCGCGGGTTGACCGAGAAGGGCAGGACGGGCTGGCCGGTCTTTTTGGCGAGAAGCACCGCGCCCATCTTGGCGACGTGGCGCGGCCCGCGCGGCCCGTCAATCATGAAGCCGGTCGGACAGCCGCGCCTGACGAGTCGCGCCATCTCGACGAGTGCGCCGACGCCGCCGCGCGTCGAAGAGCCGCGCGCCGCGCCGTAGCCGAAGCGTTGGATGAAGCGCGCGATGTACTCGCCGTCGAAGCTCTGCGAGGTCATGACGACGATGCGGCGGCGGCGGAAGTAGTAGGTGGCTAAAAAGACTCGGTCGTGCCAGCAGGTGTAGACGGGCAAGCGGCCGCCGCGCGTCGCCTCCTCCCAGTGCTCGCCGCCCTCGACGCGGAAGCGAAGCGTCGCGCCGACCAAGCGTATGACGAGGTAGAAGACGAGGTCGGCGAGGCGTATGAGCAGGCGCTCGCGCGTCGTGTAGCCGGAGAGGTCTGCGAACTCGTATGCGCGCCGCACGCGCGCGTCCCTCACGCCGCCCGCGTCGCGTGCGCTCTCGAACGTCTCGGCGTCGCTTCTCGTTTCGACCGTGGGCGGCATCACTTCACGGCTTGGAGTCTAACTTAAAATCAGCCACGGAGACACGGAGACGCGGAGAAGGTCAAAGCGTTTGAAATCTCAAACCTAAGATTTAAAAACCTCCGCGTCTCCGTGTCTCCGTGGCTAAATTACCCTTCCGACCCGGACACCAGACTCTAGACTCCGGACTCCGGACTTCTGTAATATTTGAAACTCCGGCGGCGCGCATCGTCGTACAGCGTAAGCGGAAGGCGTGTGTCTCCCTCGCGGACGCGCGCGCGCCTTCGGTAAACTCGCCCTCCCCATTTTAAGATTCGGAAAAGGCGTTTGATGGACAAACGGCGAATCCTGATCGTTGACGCGAACGAAGAACTGCGCACGCTCCTCTCGGAGACGCTCGCCGAACTGGGCCACGAGGTCGTCGCCACCGGCGACCGCGCCGAGGCCGTCGCCCGCGAAGACCTCGAAGAGTTCGACCTCATCATCAGCGACCTCACCGACTCGTCAGACTCCGGCATCGAGATTATCGGCGAACTCAAGCGCAAGCGTTTGATGATTCCCATCGTCGTCTCGTCCGAAGAGGCGCAGCAGGTCGGCGTCATCAAGGCGTTTAAGCTCGGCGCGGCCAACTTCGTCCGCAAGCCCTACGACAAGGAAGAGCTAAAGACCATCGTCGACAAGACGCTCGGCTACAAGCTCCGCTTCGTCGAAGACTTGAAGGTGATGCCGTTCGTCCGCGAGCACATCGAGTTCGAGCTGCCGAGCGACATCTCCCTGATGAACGGCGTGCTCCACTACCTCATCGAGCGCGTCGCGCGCCTAGGCGTCATCCAGCCCGAACGCTCGAACCTCTTCATCGCCCTCGACGAGGCTTTCGTCAACGCCGTCAAGCACGGCAACAAGAGCGACCACAACAAAATCGTCCGCATCACGGCCGACCTTTCGGCGCGCGAGGCGCGTTTCTCGGTCGAGGACGAGGGCGAGGGCTTCGACCCGAACTCGATTCCCGACCCGCTCGACCCGTCGAACCTCTTTAAGACTTCGGGCCGGGGCGTCTTGCTCATCTACAACATCATGGACGAGGTCAGGTACAACGAGCGCGGCAACCGCCTGACGATGATTAAGCGACCCGAAAGCTCGCTCGAAGCCGACATCATCAAGACTTTGACGCCCGCCGAGGTTACGGACGCGGACGCCGCCGCGCGCAAAAGATGAAGCGCGACGCGCCGTCCGCGCGCGACGCGCGGCGTCCCACCGTCAAGTTCTACCTGCTCCTCTTCGCCGCCGCCTACCTCCTCCTCTTCGTCACGCACCTTCCGCTGCTCAACCTCCCTTACTACTGGGACGAGGCCGGCTACTTCATCCCGGCGGCGCGCGACATTTATGCCGAGGGCGAGTTCGTCCCCGTCTCGACGCTCTCGAACGCGCACCCGCCGCTCGTGATGGCCTACCTCGCGCTCGCGTGGAAGGCGTTCGGCTTCCACATCGAGGTGGCGCGCGCGGCGATGCTCGGTGTGGCCGCGCTCGCGCTCGTCGGCCTGTTCCGCTTGGCGGAGCGCGCGGCCGGGCGCGGCGTGGCGTGGGCGACGATTATTTGCACGGCCGCTTACCCGGTCTTCTTCGCGCAGTCGAGCCTCGCGCACCTCGACATGGCGGCCGCCGCCTTCACCATCTGGGCGCTCGACTTCTACCTGCCGCGCGGCGACCTGCGCGAACACGGCGCGGTCGTTGATGACGGGCGCGCTGACGCGCGTCGGCGCGTGGCGAGCGTCGCGCTGTTCGCGGGGGCGGCGATGGCGAAGGAGACGGCTTTGCTCGCGCCGTTCGCGCTCTTCGGATGGGAGGTCGCGTGCGGAGCGGCGTCGCGCTTTAAGTTGAGGGTGGCGGAGAGGCCCTGTCTTTCGCCGCGACGGCCCGCGTGGCACACGGCTCTGCTTTTGCTCGCGGCCGCGCCTCTCCTAGCGTGGCTCGCGTATCATCGCAGTCGCACCGGCTACTTCTTCGGCAACCCCGACTACTTCCGCTACAACGTCGAAGCGACGCTCGGCCTCGCGCGCATCGCGGAGGCGGCGCGCGGGCGCGCGTGGCAACTGACGGCGCACATGAATCTCTGGGCGTTGACGCTCCCGGCCGCGCTCTTGATGCTCGGGGCGATGTTAAAGCTCTCACTGGCGCGGCCCGTGGAAGACGGAAGCGTCGAGCGACGACGGATAGACGTGCGCGTGCAACTCGTCTTCGCCGTCCTCGTCTTGGCTTACGGGTCGGCGCTCTCCATCGTCGGCGGCGCGGTCTTGGCGCGCTACATGCTGCCGGTCGTCCCCCTCGTCATCCTCGTCTCGGTATCGACGATTCACCGGCGCGTCAGGCGTTGGCGTCTAGTCGTCGCGCTCGCGTGCGTCGTCCTCGCCGCAGGGATAGTCGTAAACCCGCCGCACAGCTTCCCTTGGGAAGACAACCTCGCCTACCGCGACTTCGTCCTTTTGCACCGCGACGCCGCGCGCTTCATCGAGGCGACTTACGAAGACCCGCGCGTGCTCACCGCGTGGCCCGCGACCGACGAGCTTAGGAATCCTTTCTACGGCTACGCGGCGCGGCCCGCGCGCGTCGTCGCGTTGGAGAACTTCCGCGAGGAGCACTTGCGCCGCGCGTCCGCGTCCGACTACGACGTCGCGCTCCTCTTCTCCACGCACGGCGGCCCGACGCTCGAAGAGGCCGTCGCGCGGCTCGGCGCGCGCGCGGTGCGCTTCCGCGCCGAGCGGCGCGGTCAGTGGGTCGCGGTCGTCGAAAAGTAGACGGCAGACGGTAGCCGCCGGACGCCGGTCAGCATTACTCTCAAGCATGCCCTACGAGCTTTTTCTGGCGCTCAGGTATTTGCGCGCGCGGCGCGGCGGCCGGGTGGTGAAGGTGACGGCGCTGGCGGCCGTCTTTGGCGTCGCGTTCGGGGTCGCGGCGCTCGTCGTCGCGCTCGCGCTCGCCAACGGCTTCCGCGACGAGCTGCGCGACAAGATTCTCAAAGGGACGGCGCACCTGACGGTCGCGCGAACGGGAGGCGCGAGTGTCGCGCGCGCGGGCGGCGCAAGTCTTGACGATTGGCGCGCGGTCGCGGCGCGCGTGCGCGCGGTCGCGGGCGTGGCGACCGCCGAGCCGACGAGTTACGAGGGCGCACTTTTGAGCGGCCCCGAAGGCGCTTCTTACGCCGTCTTGCGCGGCGTCTCGGCGGACTCCCCGCGCGCGCTCGCCGAGGTAAAACGCACGCTCCTGCGCGGCTCGGCCGACGAACTCGCGAGCGCGTTTGTCGATAAAGAGATTGCGCGCACGGAGAGTGCAGGCAGTCCGTCCGCTCAAGGAGACGCGGACGAAGAGACGCCTTTGCCCGTGGTCGTCGGCGAGGAGTTGGCGGCGCGGACGGGGCTTGGGCGCGTGGGCAGTGAGGGCTGGATAGTTTCGGGCGAGGCGTCGACGCTCCCGCAACTCTTCACGCCGCGCACGCGCCGCGTCCGCGTCGCGGGCCTCTTCCGCTCCGGCCTTCACGACTACGACGCGGCGTGGGCCTACGTCCCGCTCGAAGAGGGCGCGACCGGCAACACGCAAGCTCATGCGACGGTCGCGCGCCCGTCGGTCATCAGCGTCGAGGCGCACGACATCTACGCGACGGGCGAGGTGGCCGCGAGTTTGCGCGGCGCGCTCGGAGAAGGTTGGACGGTCGTTGACTGGCGCGAGGCCAACCGCCCGCTCTTCGCCGCGCTCGAACTCGAACGGCGCACCGTCGCCTTCATCATCATGCTCATCGTCGTCGTCGCCGCGCTCAACATCACGACGGCCCTCGCGCTCCTCGTCGTCGAGCGGCGCGCCGAGATAGCCGTCCTGCGCGTGCTCGGCGCGAGCGCGAGAAGCGTCACGGCCATCTTCGTCGCGGAGGGCGCGTTGGTCGGCGCGGCGGGCGCGCTCTTGGGCGTCGCGCTCGGACTTCTTGTCTGCGCGCTCGGCAACCGTTACGAGCTAGTGCGTCTGCCGGCGGACGTTTACTCGCTGAGCGCCGTCCCGTTTCACCCGCACGCGCGCGACGTGTTGCTGCCCGCGCTCGCGGCCTTCGCCATAAGCCTCGTCGCCACGCTCCACCCGGCGCGCACGGCCGCGCGCACGCGCCCCGCCGAAGTGCTCAGACACGAATGACTCACGACTTCAGACTCACGGTCGAATGACTCACGACTTTAAACTGACGGTCGAAGAGTTGCGAAAGACTTTTCGCGCGCCGAGGGGCGGGGCGGGCTTGGAGGTCTTGCGCGGCGTCTCGTTCGCGCTCGCCTCGGGAGAGGCGCTGGCGGTCGTCGGCGATTCGGGGGCGGGGAAGACGACGCTTTTGCATCTCGTCGGAGGGCTTGAGCGCGCCGACGGGGGGAGCGTCCGCGCGGGACATTTCGACGTGACGCGCGCGGGCGAGGAGGCGCTCGCAAGGTTTCGCGGGCGCGAGGTCGGCTTCGTCTTTCAGTCGCACCGCCTGCTCCCCGATTTGACGGCGGCCGAGAACGTCGCGCTGCCGCTCCTCGTCGCGCGCCGCCGACGCCGCGACGCGCTCGACGCGGCCGCCGAGATGTTGGCGGCCGTCGGGTTGAGTCATCGCGCCGCGCATCTGGCGGGCGAGCTTTCGGGCGGCGAGCAGCAGCGCGCGGCCGTCGCGCGCGCACTCGTCACGCGCCCGCGCCTCCTGCTCGCCGACGAGCCGACCGGAAACCTCGACGCGCACAACGCCTCGGAGGTCGGCCGACTGCTCCTGTCGCTCGGGCGCGAGCGCGGCGCGGCCGTCGTCGTCGCCACGCACAGCGAGGCGCTCGCGCGCTCGTGCGACCGACGCCTCGCGCTGCGCGACGGGCTGCTCGGCGAGGCGGCGGACTTTTAAAGTCTGACATCCGGACGGTTCTTCGGCTATAATGCGGGCGGGCGTCGGCTCGCGAGGGTGCATGCTCCCGGCCTTCCTAGGTCTCGCCTGAAAGATTCTGACAACGGCTCTCATCGACATTAGCCTTTTATGTTTGAACGCTACACGGAGAAAGCGCGCCGCGTCATCTTTTTCGCCCGCTACGAGGCCAGCCAGTTCGGCGCGCCCGCCATCGAGCCGGAACACCTTCTGCTCGGCCTGATGCGCGAGGACAAGACGCTCACGTCGCGCTTCCTCGCGCGCGCCCAAGCCTCGCTCGAAGCCATCCGCAAAGAGATAGAGGGGCGCGCGCCGCTCAGGGAGAAGATTTCCACGT
>DASUNL010000459.1:0-3170 GCA_036277175.1 Pyrinomonadaceae bacterium
GGCCGCGAGTGAGCAGAGAGCCGAGTCGCGGCCCGGCGTCGCGGACTCGAATCTGCGCGGCGATGCGACGTCTCGCCAGAGTTCTACAACTGCGGCGCAGCCGCGCGCGTCGTCGTCGCGGCCCGCTCGCGCGTCCTCTTCGTTCTCCTCTTCGGTGCTCGGACTCGACCGCTCGATGGAGGAGCTTGAGGCCGAGGTCGAGGCGCTCGAACAGTCTTACGCCAACCGTTTCAGTCGCGCCATCGCCGCGACGCGCGAGTCGCTTTCGGAACGCATCGACACGGTCTTCCAAGGTCGCAAGACCATCGACGCCGAGCTGCTCGACGAGTTGGAAGAGGCGCTCATCGCCGCCGACATCGGCGTCCCGACGACGCTCTCGATTCTCGAATCCGTCCGGCGCGGCATCACGCGCAAAGAGATTAACGACATCGAGGCTTTGAAGGCGGCCATCAAGAACGAGCTGCTTTCAATCCTGAAAGAATCGGAGACGAAGGGCGTCGGCTCTGAGGAGAGCGTGCCCGAATCAATCGCGCCTTACGTCATCATGGTCGTCGGCGTCAACGGCGTCGGGAAGACGACGACCATCGGCAAGCTCGCGCAGCGCATCAAGGCCGAGGGCAACGACGTGCTCATCTGCGCGGCCGACACCTTCCGCGCCGCCGCCTCCGACCAGCTCGCCATCTGGGCCGAGCGCACGGGCGTCCCGCTCATCCAGCAGAAGTCGGGCACAGACCCGGCGGCGGTGCTGTTCGACGCCTTGAAGGCCGCGAAGGCGCGCGGCTCCGACGTGCTCATCGTCGACACGGCCGGGCGTCTGCACAACAAGTCGAACCTGATGGCCGAGCTTGAGAAGATGAAGCGCGTCGCGGGGCGCGAGGTCGAGGGCGCGCCGCACGAGACTTTGCTCGTCGTTGACGCCGTGACGGGTCAGAACGGCTTAGAGCAGGCGCGGCAGTTTTTGAAGACGGCGGGCGTGACGGGCATCGTTCTGACGAAGCTCGACGGCACGGCCAAGGGCGGCATCGCCGTCGCCATCGCGCGCGAGCTGAACCTGCCCATCCGCTACGCCGGCATCGGCGAGCGCGTCGACGACCTCGTCATCTTCGACCCCGAGCAGTACGTCAACAGTCTCTTCGCCTGAGCTTCCGACTTTGAACCCTGAGCCAGAATTCGACGAGCGCATGATGCGGCGCGCACTTGAGCTTGCGGCGCGCGGCGCGGGGCAGGTGAGTCCGAGTCCTCTGGTCGGCTGCGTCGTCGTCGACGCGCATGGCGAAATTGTCGGCGAGGGCTTCTACCTCTACGAGGGCTTGAAGCACGCCGAGACTCTCGCGCTCGAACAGGCGGGCGGGCGCGCGCGCGGCGGCACGGCCTACGTCTCGCTTGAGCCGCACGCGCACACGGGGCGGACGCCGCCGTGTACGGAAGCTCTCATCGAGGCCGGTGTTGCGCGCGTCGTCTCGGCGGTCGAAGACCCGAACCCGCTCGTCTCGGGGCGCGGCCTCGCGCGCCTGCGCGAGGCGGGACTCAGAGTCGAAACAAACTTGCTCGCGCGCGAGGCCGCGCGGCTCAATGAGAAGTACATTCACGCGCACCGGCGCGGGCGTCCCTTCGTGCATCTCAAGCTCGCCTGCTCGCTCGACGGCCGCATCGCGACGCGGACGGGCGACGCGCGCTGGATTACGGGCGAGGAGTCGCGCGCGCGCGTGCATGAGCTACGGCACGAGTACGACGCCATCCTCGTCGGAGCGGGGACGGCGCGCACGGACGACCCGCTTCTGACCGACCGGAGCGCACGCCCTCGCCGCCGACCACTCGTCCGCGTCGTCCTCGACGCGAACCTCGCCCTCTCGCATGATTCGCAACTCGCACGCACGGCCCGCGAAGCTCCCGTCATCGTCTTCACCTCCGAAGCGGCGGACGAGGGAAGCGTGGCGCGGCTCGAAGCGTGCGGCGTCGAAGTGATACGCGAGCGCGGGGGCGGGCGCGAGCCGCGTGCGGTGTTGGCGGAGTTGTTTCGCAGAGACTTACAGAGCGTCTTGGTCGAGGGCGGGTCGCGCGTCGCGGGCGCGTTCCTCGACGCGCGCTTGGTCGAAAAGGTCAGCTTCTTCGTCGCGCCCATCATCATCGGCGGCGACGGAGCGCGCTCGGCCGTCGGCGGCGCGGGCGCGCTTTCGGTCGCCGAGGCCACACGCCTCGACGAAGTCGAAATCACACGCCGCGGCCCGGACGTCGAGATAACCGGATACCCGAACGCCGTAAATCGTGAATCGTAAATCGTGAATCGAAGGGCTTGCGCGTTTCTCATTTTGAGAACCCGAAGCTCAACGCGCGCGATGCTCAAACACGATTCACGATTTACGATTTACAATTCACGGCTCTTATGTTTCCGCGCGCCAAAAAAAGGCTCGGGCAGAATTTTCTGGCGGACGAAGGCGTGGCCGAGCGCGTCGTCGCGGAGTTCGCGCCGCGCGCGGGCGAGACGGTCGTCGAGATTGGGCCGGGGCGCGGGGCTTTGACCGGGCGTCTGTTGGAGCGCGCGGGCCGCGTCGTCGCCGTCGAGTTTGACCGCGAGCTTGTGCCTCACCTGCGCGAGCGTTTCGGCGCGCGCGAGAACTTCACGCTCGTCGAGGCCGACGCGCTCTCGCTCGATTTCTGCGAGGCCATCGGGCCGTCCGAGAGCGCGCGCGTCGTCGCCAACCTCCCGTACAACATCTCGACGGCCATCCTGCAAAGACTCATCGAGCAGCGCCGGTGTCTCACGGAGTTCGTGCTGATGTTGCAGCGCGAGGTGGTCGAACGTTTAATTGCGCCGCCCGGCTCGCACGAGCGCGGCTACATCTCCGTCCTCGTCGAGTTTTACTGCGAGGCCGAGGCGCTCTTTGACGTCGCGCCCGGCGCGTTCCGCCCCGTGCCGAAGGTCTGGAGCACGGTCGCGCGCCTCACGGTGCGCGAGCGCATGGCGGCCGACGTGCCGGACGAGAAGTTCTTGTGGCGTCTGGTGAGCGGCGGGTTCGCGCAGCGACGCAAGACGATTCTGAACAACCTGCGCGGCGCGCCCGAAGAGTTGGCCGCGACGGTCGAGGCGTCGGGCGGCGCGGCCGCCGCGCTCGAACGCGCAGGCATCGACCCGCAACGTCGGGCCGAGACCCTATCCGTCGAAGAGTGGG
>DASUNL010000460.1:0-8456 GCA_036277175.1 Pyrinomonadaceae bacterium
GCGCCTTCTCTTTTTGTCCGGAGATAGGCCGCGCACGCGCGCGTCTCTGTACGGAAACGCGCGTTCTTCCGCCGCCCGCGCCGCACGAACTCCGCCGCGTATCGCCGTCTCCGCAAAAGACTTTCAGCGCCGCCCGCCGCCCGACACGAACTGGCATGGCCGTTGCCGTCTACGTCTGCGGACAGAAACACATTCGCCGACCCCGAACGCCGTCGCGGTGTGTCGTGGTCGCTTTTAAACAACGGGAGGTTTAATCATGGGTGCTCCGAACAGGGATGAGATCGAGGGGAAATTCGATCAGGCGAAGGGCGCGGTCAAGGAGAACGTCGGCTCGGCAATCGGCGACCGCGAGCTTGAGTCCGAAGGCGTCGCCGACCGCGCGGGCGGCAACATTCGAGAGGGCTTCGGCACGGCCCGCCGCAAGGTCGGCGAGGCGATTGAGGACGCGGGCGACGCCATCAAGGACTAAACGCCTCGTCCTTCCTTCAAACGCGCACGCGCGTCGCGCGCCCTTAAACTTGGGGGGCGCGCGACGCGCGACGCGCACACTCCGCGACCGACGCACTGACACACTGACAGACACGCTAACGCCCCGACGCTTAATCACGCTCAAACGATACTGATGCGCTAACGTCCAAACGAACAAACGTTTTGACTGACTAACGCTCCGAAACCTTTTCCCGCCCCCGCCGACAACACGCAGGCTCTCCCCCGAAATGATTTCCTCGGCGCGCTGCCGCTCCCCGCGTCCGCGCGAGAACATTTCGACATGAACTTCCCGACCGCCGCACGCAGCCGCGCGCTTCTCGTCGTCGCCGCGCTCGCCATCGTCATTGTCGTCGTCTTCGTGCTCGTCCGCCTCGGCCGCCGCGCCAACCCCAGTCCGCCCGAGGAGCAGGCCGTCGATGTGATTAACCGCAGCACAGACCTGCCGATGGTCGCGCCCATCAAGCGCGACTTCGCGGCCATCAAGGAGCGCGGCACGCTCACCGTGCTCGCGCCCTACAACTCGACCACATACTTCCTCTATCGCGGCGAGCCGCTCGGATACGAGTTCGAGCTGCTGCGCGAGTTCGCCAAAGAGCGCGACCTCGACCTGCGGATGGTCGTCGTCACCGACCGCAAGAGCCTCTACTCGCTCCTGAACTCGGGCGAGGGCGACATCGCCGCCGCGCGTCTCGTCCCCACCGAAGACGACCGCCGCGACGTGGCGTTTACGCGCGCGCTCTACCGCACCGAGCCCGCGCTCGTGCAGCAGGAAGCGCCGCCCGGCGAGGCGAATTTGCCCGAGGCGGTGGAGAAGGCGCTTCAGCACGCGCCCGACGAGGAGCTGCCCGAGGTGGAAATCAACGCGCGCCTCATCACGCGCCCCGCGCAACTCGCGAACGAGACCGTCACGCTGCCAGAGAAGTCTGAGTACAAGCGCACGCTCATCGAACTCTCGGACGAGATTTCGGGCGACATCCACGTCGTCGAGGCCGAAGCGCCTTTAGGCGACGAGGCGTTGGCGAAACGTGTCGCGGCCGGCGACGTCGACTTCACCGTCATGCAGAGCAATCTGGCCGCCCTCAAGGAGGCCGAGTTCACGAACCTCAAGGTCAGGCCCGTCGTCGGACGCACGCACAGCGTCGCGTGGGCCGTGCGCCGAAACGCGCCGCAACTGCTCGCGGAGCTGAACGCATGGATTGAAGAGAAGAAGAACGAGACGATCTTCAGCCGCCTCTACGGGAAGTATTTCGTTGACCGTCGCAGCCACCGCGAGCGCGTGGCGAGCGAGTACCTGACGTCGGCGACGGGCAAGCTCTGCCAGTACGACGAGCTGCTCAAACGTCACGCGGCCGAGCTGCAATGGGACTGGCGTCTGCTCGCCTCGCAGGCGTTTCAGGAGTCGCGCTTCAAGCCCGACGCGCGTTCGTGGGCGGGCGCGACCGGCCTTCTGCAACTGATGCCGCGCACCGCGCAGGAGTTCGGCGTGCGCGACGCGCGCGACCCGGAGGAGAACGTGCAGGGCGCGGTCAGGTTTTTGAAGTGGTTGACGAACTACTGGTCGAAGCGGATTGACGACGAGGGCGAGCGCCTGAAGTTCGTCCTCGCCTCTTACAACACGGGCGCGGGCCACGTCGAGGACGCGCAACGTCTGACGGAGAAGTACGGCGGCGACCCGCGCCGTTGGGACGACGTCTCCTACTGGCTCTTGCAGAAATCTACGCAGCAGTACGCGGCCGACCCCGTCGTCAAATTCGGCTTCTGCCGGGGCGTCGAGCCGGTCACCTACGTGAGCCTCATCCTCGAACGCTTTGACCACTACAAACAGTTCGTCGTGACGGAGACGGCGCGAGCGACGAGGCGGAGCGCGCAAGCGACCAAGCGCGGCGAAGCGCGACGCGCGCGCGCGCGCCTCGACGGCGCTCAGTCTCTCTCGCTCCGCCCGCGCGCGTCCTCGTCGAGCAAACGCTCGACGCCACGACGACGAAACGTCGCGGCCACGCCCTCGTCGTATCGCCCTCGCTCCGTGCCGCGCTCGCGCTCCCTCTCGCGCGGCGAAAGGGCGTAGCGCGGCCGGTAAAGTTCTTCCCCGCCGCGCCCGTCCTCCGCGCGACGCGCGGCGCTCCTCGACTCTTCCCTCGACCTTTCAAAGTGTCGCGCGCGACGCTCGTCGGCCTCTCGCCGCGCGCGTCGCGCGTCTCTTCGTCGCGCGTCGTCGCTCTCGGCCAAGCGTTTGAAGTTGTAGAGGTCTTCTTCCAACTGCCGCGCCGGGTGGCGGCCGAAGAAGCGCGCGGCCTCCGAACCGCTCCGGCCCGCGGGCGTCGCGTAGCCAAGGACGACGCGCGCCAGCGTCGTCCCTTCGGGCGTCTCGGCGAGGACGGCCTCGCCGTCCGTTCGCACGTCGCCGCGCACCGAGCGCCAGACGATGCGCCGGTCAGGCTCGAAGTGCGTCACCTCGGCGTCCCACTCGGCGTCGAGACCTTCGACGGCCGTCCGCCCGACCCAGTGCGTCAGTCCGCGCCCCGCGCGCCGCACCTCGCGCACCCCGCGCATCCAACGCGGGAAGCCCTCGAAGTCGCTGAACAGATCGAACACGCGCTCGACCGGCGCTTCGATTTCGATGAACCGCTCGACCCTTCGCATAACAACCTCACAGAAGCACTCGGCAATCAGCCGTCAGCTTTGAAAGCAATCAGCCGTCAGCTTTCAGCTCACGGCATTCGCCGTCATGCACTTCGTCTCCGACAACCGACGTAAAGGTCTTCTCTCTTCCGGCTGAATGCTGAAAGCTGAACGCTGATTGCTGAACGCTGACAGCTATTCCTGCCTGACGTACTCGCCGCCCAAGTCCTCGAAGAGTTTTTCGAGGTTGGCCGACTCCTCGTCGGTCTTGGCCTCGACGCCGAGGAGGATGCCGCCCGCGCGCAGCGACGCATCGTAAACTTTCGCGCGGTGCTCAGGTATCCCCGCGCCGACGAGCGCGCCGATGAGTCCGCCGGCCGCGCCGCCCGCGCCCGCGCCCGCCAACGCCGCCGCAATCGGCCCGGCGATGACGATGCCGATGCCCGGCAGAGCCACCGTAGTTCCGACGGCCGCGACCGCCGCCAGCACCGCGCCGACCGCGCCGCCGACCGCGCCGCCGATGCCTGCGCCGTCGGCCGCGCGCGTCCCCGTCTCGATGGCGAACTCCTTGTTCTTCGTCGCGTCGGACATGAGCACGCTGATGTCGTCGCGCGTGTAGCCGCGTTTGATGATCGCGTCCACGGCCGACTCGGCCGCCACGCGCGTCTTAAAAACTCCCGTCACAAGTTTCGGCATGATGCTTTTAATCTCCTTCTCGAATTCGATGGCATGCCCGCTTGATGAGACACTTTGACGCCCCTTCTGACGGCAAGATTTGTGCCGCCTCGCCGAGTCCGTCTGCGCGTGTACTGGCGCGTCGTCGTTAGTTTGCGCGCGGCGCGCCCGTACCGATGCGAGACAAAAATCGGCGCGTTGGTGTAATGTTATGCCACCGAACCGAAAGGGCGCGCACGAAGGGAATAAAGCATGATTAAGGCCGTCATCTTCGACGTGGACGGGACGCTCGTCGATTCCGTCGACCTGCACGCACGCGCGTGGCAGGAGGCGTTCCGGCACTTCGGCCGCGAGGTCGAGTACGAGCGCGTGCGCCATCAAATCGGCAAGGGCGGCGACCAACTGATGCCCGTCTTCTTCACAGAGGAAGAGTTGGCGCGCTTCGGCGAGCAGTTGGAAAAGCACCGCTCGCAACTCTTCAGGCGCAGCTACCTCCCGCTCGTGCGCGCCTTCCCGCGCGTGCGTGAGCTGTTCGAGCGCATCACGCGCGACGGCCTGCGCATCGCGCTCGCCTCTTCGGCGAAGGGCGAGGAGCTTAAGACCTACAAGCGACTCGCGCACATCGAAGACCTCGTCGAGGACGAGACCTCGGCCGACGACGCCGACCGCTCGAAACCGCACCCCGACATCTTCGAGGCCGCGCTCGCGCGTCTCGGCGACCTAGCGCCCGAAGAGTGCATCGTCGTCGGCGACACGCCTTACGACGCCGAGGCCGCCGCGAAGGCGGGCCTGCGCACCGTCGGCGTCCTCGCGGGCGGCTTCCCCAAGGCGGAGTTGCGCGCGGCCGGCTGCATCGCGATTTACAAAGACCCGGCCGACCTCCTCGAACACTTCGACGACTCGCCGCTCGCGCGCGCCGACGCGGCCGCGACGCGCGGCTGAACGAAGCGAGTGCGCGCGCCTCCACCCGACCGAACGTGAGAGTCCTTCACATCAACTCGGCGCGCGCGTTCGGCGGAGGCGAGAGGCACTTGGCCGACCTGTCGTCGGGCCTCCGAGAGCGCGGCCACGAAGTCCATGTCGCGCACGCCCCCGGCTCTCCACTCGGCGAAGAGCTCGCGCGCGCGCTCCCGCGCGAAAACTTAATTCCCACACGCATGCGCAACTCGCTCGACGTGACGGGCGCGTTAGCCATCGGCCGCGCCGCGCGCGCGCGCGACGTCGACATCATCCACGCGCACGCGGGGCGCGACTACAGTCTGGCCGCGCTCGCCGCGCGCCTCGCCCCGCGCGCGACGCTCGTCCTGACGCGCCACGTCATGTTCCCTTTGAATAGCTTGCACACCTTGACGCTCCGTCGCGCCGCGCGCGTCATCGCCGTCTCCGACGCGGTCGCGCGCGCGCTCCGCGCATCGCGCATCTTCGCCGACGAACGGATTCGCGTCGTGCGCAACGGCATCGACGTCGAACGCTTCGCGCGCGTCGCGGCCGACGTCAAACGCGCCGAGTACCGTCGCTCGCTCGGCGTCTCGGCGCGGCTTCTGGTCGGGACGGTCGGCGACTTGTCGGAGGTGAAGGGTCAGGACGACTTCGTGCGCGCGGCCGCCTTCGTCGCGGAGCGGTTGGGAGACGCTGTCGAGTTCGTCATCGCGGGCGCGGACGAGGGGCGCGGGGCGCGATTCGCGGCGCGGCTCGAAGCTCTCATCAAAGAGCTAGGGATGGGCGGGCGCGTGCACCTGTTGGGGCGGCGCGCGGACGTGGCGGAGATTTTGGCGTGCCTCGACCTCTACGTCTCGGCCTCGCGCTCGGAGGCGTTCGGCCTCGCGTTGGTCGAGGCGATGGCGTCGGGCCTCCCCGTCGCGGCGGCCGCGACCGACGGCGCGCGTGAAATCGTCGCCGACGGAGAGACCGGCGCGCTCGCACCCGTGGGCGACGCGCGCTCGCTCGCCGAACGGATAGTCGATTTTCTCACGGACGACGAGCGGAGACGTCGCGCGGGTGTGCGCGCGCAACAGCACGCGCGCGAGCGTTGGAGTCTCGCGCGCATGGTCGAAGAGACTGAAGCGGTTTACCGCGAAGCCCTCGAAGCGTGAAGGCGCACGAATAAACTAAAGCCACGCGCCTCCGTGTTTGATGTGTGACTTAAGTCACTGCGCGCGGCGCGCGGCCATCGGAGAATGGCGCATGAAAGGGAGGAATCATTCGATGACTTTATGCGTTGAGAAGACGGTTCGGGAGTACGCGGTGGAGACGCCGGGCGCGCCGCGCGTTTTCGAGAAGTTGAAGATCGATTACTGCTGCGGCGGCGGCCGCTCGCTCGGCGAGGCCGCGCGTCTCGCAGGCGTCGGCGTGGACGAGGTCGCGCGCCTGCTCGACGAGGCCGCCAGCGCGCCGGCCGACATGCCGCCGGGAATAAAATCCGGCACGCTCACGGAACTCGTCGACTACATCGTCGACAAGCACCACACGTTCACGCGCGAAGAGATGGGGCGCATCACGGCGCTCGCCGAGAAGGTAGCGTCGAAGCACGGCGACCGCCACCCGGAGCTCGTGCGCGTCCGCGCTCTTTTCGCACAACTCTGCGACGACCTGCGCCCGCACATGTTCAAAGAGGAGATGGTGCTCTTCCCCTACGTCAAGGGTTTGGAGATGGCGTCGGTCGAGGGACGCGCGCGCCCTTACGCGCCGTTCGGGACGGTCAGCAACCCCGTCCGCATGATGATGAGCGAGCACGACACGGCGGGCGACCTGCTGCGCGAGCTGCGCGCGACGACCACCGACTACGCCGTGCCCGCCGACGGCTGCATCAGCTACCAGACGCTCTACCGCGCGCTCGCGGAGTTCGAGGCGGACTTGCACCAGCACATCCACCTCGAAAACAACGTCCTCTTCCCGCGCGCCGTCGCGCTCGAAGGCGCGACGTAGAGGTCTTCAGTCTTCTCCGGCGAAGGACGCGAGGCGGCGCTCGTCGGGGACGGTGAGGCGGCGGCCTTCGAGTCGGATGAGGCCGTCGTGTTGGAGGCGCGCCAGCGCGCGCGACACGACCTCGCGCACGGAGCCGACGCGGGCGGCAATCTGCTGGTTGGTGTGCTTGAGCTCGACGCGCAGGCCCGCGCCCTCGCGCTCGCCCTTCGCGCGCGCCTCGCCGAGCAGGAAGCGCGCGAGGCGCGTCGCCACCTCGTGCAGTGAAAGCGTCTCGACCAACTCGGCGCAGCGCCGCAGCCTCCCGGCCAGAACCTTCAGAGCGGCGAGCGCAATCTCCGGGTGTTCGAGCGAGAGGCGGCGCACGTCGTTCTTGTCGATGAAGAGCGCGACGGTCTCTTCTTCGGCGGCGACGGTCGAAGGGTATGGGCCGTCGTCGAAGACGGGAAGCTCCGCGACGGTCGCGCCCGCGCGCTCGACGTGGATGACCTGCTCGCGCCCGTCGAGTCCGACGCGGAAGGCGCGCACCGCGCCCTCGGCGATGACGTAGAGGCCGCGCGCCTCCTCGCCCGCGAGGAAGAGCAGCTCTTCGCGCGCGTAAGCTCGCTCGACGGCGCGGCCCGCGAGCGCGCGCAGAGTCTTCTCGTCAAGCTCGCCGAAGAGCGCCGTCTGTTTGAGCGCGGCGATTTTGTCCGTCGGCATCGCGGCTATCTTCGGCCCACGCGGCCACGATTTCAAGCGAAGCGAAGGCGTCTGTGAAAAGCATGTGTCCCGCCTCGGTCTTTCAGGACTCGCTACCCGTCTCGACTTTGTTTATACTTACCCCGCACGTCCGTGCCGCGAGTGCTTCCCACACGCAATCTGATTCAGGAGTGAACGAGATGAGAGCTATTAAACTTTTGGCGTTCGTGCTGTTGCTGGCGCTCTGCGGCGCGGTCTACGCGGCGGGCGCGATGCAGGACGCATCGAAGACGCCCGACGCCGCGAAGGCCGCGAAGAGCTGTTGTCAGAAGCACGCCGCCGCGACGAGTCACGACGCCGCGATGAAACATGACGGCGCGATGAAGCACGAAGGCGCGGCCTGCTGCTCGGACGAGGGCTGCTGCTGCGCCGGTGGCTCGTGCGCGATGGAGCACAAGGGCGCGCACGCCGCTACGTCAACGACGGCGACGACGGCGACACAGACGGCGGCCTCGGGCGACGAGAAACACGCTTGCTGCGGCGGCGACTCCTGCTGCGCGGGCGGCGGTTGCTCGCACGATAAGAAGGACGCGGCGTCGAACGCCTCGGCGCACGGCGTCGCGAGTTGCTGCGCCGAGGGCGCGGCCTGCTGCAAGGACGGCGGCGGCGAGTGCTGCAAGGCGCACAAGACGGACGCCAAACAGTACTCCGTCACCGACACCGCGAAGACGAGCGCGGCCTCGTGCTGCGGAGGCGGCGAAGGCTCGTCGTGCGCCTGCTGCGCGGACAAGGTCGCGCGGAAGACGAACACAGGCGGGCAATAAACAGTAACCCGCAGGAACCGAGGGGCGCGAGTCGAAACTCGCGCCCCTTCGGCCTTACGGCTTGAGTCTGCCGACGACTTTCTTTAAGCCCACCCGACCAATCTTCCCTTCATCTCCGGCCAGCGTCTCCTTCATAATCGCGTCGCGGGAACACGCGCGCCTCCGCCGGTGTCTATTGTGCGGCGGGCCGCGCGGCCCGACGGCAACACACGCGAATCAGCAAACACACGAATGATGGAAAGCCTT
>DASUNL010000461.1:0-9419 GCA_036277175.1 Pyrinomonadaceae bacterium
CGTCGGCCGGCCAAGCCCCGCGCACCGTGCTCGTCACGTCGAGCCAGCCCTCCGAAGGCAAGACGACGACGGCCGTCAACATCGCGATGATGCTCGCGCAGACCGGCGCAGAGGTGCTCATCCTCGACTGCGACCTGCGACGGCCGCGCGTCCACACGCACTTCGGGCTGCCGAACTCGCGCGGCGTGACCAACTACCTGTCGGGCGAGACGCAACTGTCCGACCTCGTGCAGACGGTCGGGGCGCAGCCGAACCTGAAGGTCATCACCTCCGGCCCCGTGCCGCCGAACGCGGCCGAGTTGCTCGGCTCCGACGAGATGCGCAAGCTCCTCTATCTGCTGAGCGAGAACTTCCAGCACATCATCATCGACTCGCCGCCGGCCATCTCGTTCACCGACGCCTCGATTCTCTCGACGCTCGTCGACGGCGTGATGCTGGTCGTCCACGGCGGTCGCAGCTCGCGCGCGGTCGTCCGCCGCGCCAAGCAGCAACTCCTCGACGTCGGCGCGCACATCTTCGGCATCGTCCTCAACAACGTCAAGCTGGAGTCGAACGACTACTACTACTACTCCGGCTACTACAACACGAGCTACTACTCCGACGACGAGCCGGAAGGCGAGACGGCCAAGGCCGACGGGCGCGGGTAGCGAAAGCATGAAGGCCGCGCGGTGAAGGCCGCGAGGCTGATTCGGGATTTGAAATCTCGAATTTCAAATCTCAGATTCGAGCTGTCGGATTCCGCGTCCGACAGCTCGAATGCCTTCGCCCTTCAACGCGCGGCCTTCGTCCTTCATCCTTTCAAGTAGATGTCCGCCACCACTCAAAAGCCGCAGACGATGCGCGTCCCCCTGCTCGACCTCGCGGCGCAGCACGCCTCCCTGCGCGAAGAGCTGACCGCCGCCGTCCAGAGGGTCTTCGACACGCAGCAGTTCATCCTCGGCGAGGACGTGCGCCTGTTGGAAGAGGCGCTCGCGCGCTACACGACGACGCGCCACGCCGTCGGGTGCGCCTCCGGCTCCGACGCCCTGATGCTCGCGCTGATGGCGCTCGACCTGCGGCCCGGCGACGAGGTCGTCACCACGCCCTACAGCTTCTTCGCCACGGCCGGCTCAATCGCACGCCTCGGCGCGCGCCCCGTCTTCGTCGACATCGAGCCGCGCACCTACAACATCGCCCCCGAACAGATTGAGTCCGCCATCACAGAGCGCACGCGCGCCGTGATGCCCGTCCACCTCTACGGCCAGTGCGCCGAGATGGACGCGATTAACGACGTCGCGCGTCGTCACAACCTCCCCGTCATCGAGGACGCGGCGCAGGCCGTCGGCGCGGAAGACCGGGGGCGGCGCGCAGGCTCGATGGGCGCGGTCGGCTGTTTCAGCTTCTACCCGACGAAGAACTTGGGCGGCGCGGGCGACTCGGGTTGTCTGACGACACACGACGACGCGCTGGCCGAACGTCTTCGGCGTCTGCGCGTCCACGGCGGCGCGACCGAGTATCATCACGCGGAGGTCGGCGTCAACAGCCGCATCGACACGCTGCAAGCCGCCGTCCTGCGCGTGAAGCTTCCGCACCTCGACGAATGGTCTGCGGCGCGTCGCGAGCGCGCGCGGACTTACGACCGACTCTTCGCGGAGGCCGGACTCGCCGACGGCGTGGTGACGACGCCTTACGTGCGCGCCGAGGCGCTTCACATCTTCCACCAGTACGTCGTCCGCGTCGCGGCCGACAGGCGCGACGCGCTCATCGAACACCTCAAATCGCGCGGCGTCGGCACGAAGGTCTACTACCCCGTGCCGCTCCACCTGCAAGAGTGTTTCGCATACCTCGGCCAAGCGCGCGGCTCGTGCCCCGAGGCCGAGCGCGCGGCGCGCGAGACGCTGGCGCTGCCCATCTACCCGGAACTCGGTGAGGCCGCGCAGCGTTACGTCGTCGAGTGCATCGGCGAGTTCTTCGCGGAGACGGATTAAAAGAGACTTGACCGGGGGACGCGAGTTGACGAAGAAGGCGCTCATCACCGGCATCACGGGTCAGGACGGCTCGTACTTGGCCGAGCACCTGCTCGCGCTCGGCTACGAGGTACACGGCCTCGTCCGCCGTGTCGCGCTCGAAGACCCCTCGCGCCGCTTCACGCGCCTCGCGCACCTACTCGACCGTCTGGTGCTGCACGCCGCGAGTCTTGAATCTTACCCGTCCATCTTCCACGTCTTCAGCCGCCACTCGTTCGACGAGTGCTACCACCTCGCCGCGCAGTCGTTCGTCGCCGAAAGTTTCTCCGACGGCTTCTCGACGATGAACACCAACATCAACGGCACGCACTACGTCCTCGCAGCCATCCGCGAGCTTCAGCCCGCGTGCCGCTTCTACTTCGCCGGGTCGAGTGAGATGTTCGGCAAGGTGCGCGAAGTCCCGCAGCGCGAGACCACCCCCTTCCACCCCCGAAGCCCTTACGGCATCTCGAAGGTCGCGGGGTTCGAGCTGACCAGAAACTACCGCGAGGCTTACGGCATGTTCTGCGCGGGCGGCATCCTCTTCAACCACGAAAGCCCACGGCGCGGCTACGAGTTCGTCACGCGCAAGATAACCTCGACGGTGGCGAGGATTAAGGCGGGCGAGGCGACGGAGCTTCGACTCGGCAACCTCGAAGCGCGACGCGACTGGGGACACGCCTCGGACTACGTGCGCGCCATGCACCTGATGCTTCAACAGGACGCGCCCGACGACTACGTCGTCGCGACCGGCGAGACGCATTCCGTCCGCGAGTTCTGCGAGCGCGCCTTCTCCGAGGCCGGACTCGACTACCGCCAATACGTCCGCACGGACGAGCGTTTCTACCGCCCGGCCGAAGTCGACCTCCTCGTCGGCGACTCCTCGAAGGCCCGCCGCGCACTCTCGTGGGAGCCGCGCCACCGCTTCGAGGAGGTCATTCGCGAGATGGTCACCTCCGACCTAGAAATCGCCGCCCAAACGCCCGGCCCAAAAGTCGCCGACGCCACCGCCTGAGACCCCGCCCCATGCGTGATATACTCGCGCCGCTTATGAGTCCGAACTCCAACACGACGCACTGACCGGGACGGCGACACACACATGCCGACGGTTTTGAAAACAGGCCCGTACCGCTTCTACTTTTACAGCCATGAGCCGAACGAGCCGCCGCACGTCCACGTCGACCGTGAGTCGCTTTCTGCTAAGTTCTGGTTGAATCCTGTCGGCCTTGCGCGTAACTTCGGATTCAGCGCGAGGGAGTTGCGGCGAATCGAGGAGTTAATTCGTAAGCATCAAACCGAACTGTCGGAGGCTTGGGATGGGTATTTTGGCGTTGGCGGCTGACGAGCGCGTCGCGGGAGTCGAAATCAGCGAAGACGAGTTGAGCGTGCGCCTGATGGACGGGCGAACAATCTCCGTCCCCCTCACGTGGTATCCGCGCCTCTTGAGTGCTACGGAATCGCAGAGGAACAACTGGCGAATCATCGGCGGCGGCTACGGCATCCACTGGGAGGATGTCGACGAAGACCTGAGCACCGAAGGCTTGTTGCGCGGCGCTCCCGCCCCGCGACGGTCTCTTTAAAAATGTCACCTCATCCTTAATTAAGAACTTAACCACCGATGAAAGATGAGAGCCCAACTACTGACGCGCTGACGGGGACGGTCAAGGGGCCGGGCGAGCGGCCGCACGAGTATTTGTTCTTGACGGCCGACCACGCGCGCGCGCGGGCCGGCGAGTTCGTCTACTACGTCGCGCGCGACGGGGGCGACGAGCGGCGCATCATCGGCAACGTCACGGCGCGCCGCCTCGTGCGCAACCTGCCCGACGCCTTCTCCGCCGACCCCGAGGTCGCGCCCGCGCTTCTCTCATCACTCATCGGTCTGGACGGCGAGGGCTGCGAGCTTTACGAGGTGACGGTCGAAACGGTCGGCTACTTCAGCGAGCGACTCGGCGACTTCGTCAACCCGCGCATCCCGCCGCGACCGGGCGACCCAGTCTTCCTCGCCTCGTCCGAAACTCTCTCGCAAGTCCTCTCGTCGCGCCGCGAGGGCGATAGAGGGTCGGCGCACGTCGGGAGTCTTTTGACGCGCGGCGCGGGCGAAGTCCCCATCGTGCTCTCGGTGCGCGAAGTCGTCACGACGCACTTGGCGGTGCTCGCCTCGACCGGCGCGGGCAAGAGTTACACGGCTGGCGTGCTCGTCGAAGAGTTGATGATGCCCTACAACCGCGCGGCCGTCCTCGTCGTCGACCCGCACGGCGAGTACGACACCTTGCGCTCAATCGAGGGGGACGTGCGCTTCCGCGCCGTCGGCGACTCGTACCAGCCCGAGGTCAAAATCTTCACGCACGAGCGCGTCAAGGTGCGCTTCTCTTCGCTCACCGAGGCGGACGTGAAGTACCTCCTGCCCGAGGGCACGTCCGACAAGATGCTCCACTTCCTTTCGCAGGCGTTCCGCCAACTGGCGGCGACGCGGCGCGGCGAGCTGTGGGGCTATCACGATTTGCGCGACGAGGTGAAGGCGCAGAAGTACGAGGGCGGCGAGCGCGGCGAGTCGGGTAACGCCAGCTCCATCGAGGGCTTGCTGTGGCGTCTCGACTCGCGCTTCGACAAGCCCGGCTCAATCTTCTCCGACAGCGAGCACATCCCGCTCGCAGACCTCTTCCGCCCCGGCCGCTGCACGGTGCTCCAACTCTCGGACATCGAGCAGAACGAGCAGCAGGTCGTCGTCGCGACCCTTTTGCGCCGCGTCAACAAGGCGCGCATGGCGACCGTGCGCGGCGAGGCCGCCGAGGGGACGGACTCGCATCTGCCTTATCCGGTCTTCACGCTCTTGGAAGAAGCGCACCGCTTCGCGCCCGCAGGTCAAACCGTAGTCTCGACGAACATCCTCAAGCAGATACTTTCGGAGGGGCGCAAGTTCGGCGTCGGCATCGGGCTGATTACGCAGCGTCCGGGCAAGCTCGATCAGGACGTGCTCTCACAGTGTATGACGCAGGTCATCATGCGCATCGTCAACCCGATTGACCAAGACACGGTGGCGAAGTCGGTCGAGGGCGCGGGACGACAACTACTCGCGGAGCTTCCCGCATTGACGAAGGGTCAGGCGGTCATCTCGGGCGTCGGTGTCAACACGCCCGTCATGTGCCGCGTCCGCGAGCGCCTCACGCGCCACGGCGGCGAGACGGCGGACGCGCCCGACGAGTGGGCGTCGTGGCACTCCGAGGGCGCGCGCGAACGGCGCGCTCAAGACGAGGCCATCCTCGTCTCACCGCCCAAGGCCAAGAAGGGCGAGAAGGTCGGGCCGTTCCAGATATAAAGCAGCGTTAGAGCATTCAGCGGTCAGCATTCAGCCGGAAGAAGGCAGACGCCGAGTCTCGCTAAAGCGGAGTGTCGAGGCGGCGGCGACTGCCGTGAGCTGAAAGCTGACCGCTGAGTGCTGAACGCTGCTTACTTCGTGATGTGGATTTCCTCTTCGACGTGCGGTCGGCGGACGAAGGCGGCGACGATGCAGACCGCCGCGATGACGAGCGCGCCGATTGCCAAGTACAGGTGGTTCGACCCGGCCCACATGTCTGGGTTGCCCGTCGCAGGGTCTCGCGCCGTCGCGAACTTCGCGAACTCGTAGAGCGCGAAGGCCGCGGCGAGCGCCCCGACGACCCAGAGCAGAATGTCCGTCAGGCTCTTCATGGTGTTCCTCCGGCCTCTTTAACGGCTGTCCAAAAACCTCCCCGACGGGCCGCGCTCTGGTTTGCGCGGCCGAGGCGTGCGGCGAGGCCCTTCGTCTGTGAGCGTGTTTGCGGGCCGCATTATACGCCCGTCCGGGGGTCGGGGCGAGGGTAAAAGTTCGGGCCGCGCCTCGGCCGCGCGAAAAACGCTATTGACTTGCCGCCGCGCTTGGCGTGAAAATGACGCCCCAAACGGGTGAAGGCTGGCCTACGGGCCTTTGGTTTCGCCTCTCGGCGCGCGCCCCTTTTGCGGGGCGCACGGCCCGGCCCGCCACTCGCCGCCCAACAAGACAGTCTCTTCCGCCAACCCTCTTCTGACAAGGAGAACAAGAGGATGTCCCACATCACCGACCGACGTTTCGCGATTCCCTTCTGCCTCCTCCTCGTCTCTGCCCTCCTGCTTTCAGCGCCCGCGTCGGCCGCGCAGGCAGCCGACAAGGAGGACGAGCCGGCCTACAAAGAGTACAAGGGCGTCCGCATCGGCATGACGGCCGACGAGGCGCGCAAGAAGCTCGGCGACCCGACCGACAAGGGCGACAAACAGGACTTCTACGCCGTCAACGACAACGAGACCGTGCAGGTCTACTACGACTCGGACAAGAAGGTCTTCGCCCTCTCCGTCCTCTACATGGGCGCGGCCGCCGCCTCGGCCCCGACCTGCAAGTCGGTGCTCGGCGCGGAGGTCGAGGCCGGCGACGACGGGCGCGTTCACAAGATGGTGCAGTACCCGAAGGCCGGCTACTGGGTCTCTTACAGCCGCACGGGCGGCGACACGCCCATCGTCACCATCACGATGCAGAAGAAGTAGCGGCGGGCGGACGCTTCCCCCGCCCGCCCGCGCCGCCCACACGCCCGTCCCTTGCCCTCCGGCCGCACGCGGCGGCCTGCCGGTTGCTTTTCGCGGCCGCGATGCTAAGATAGCCCGGCAAGTTTAAGACACCCCTATTTCAGAGTTTTATCGTTGACGCGCGGCTCGGCGTGCCCCTTCGCCGCCCGTGCGGGGCGAGACGGCCGCCCGGCCGCCCGACCCGCCGAGGGAGCGCAAATACTTTTCCAGCGAGGAGCGGCAGAATGGCTGACGAGAGCGCACCGGCGAAGACGAGAGAGGGCGGCGTCGAGGAACTACTCGCGACCCGCCGCGACGAGATTCTGAACCTCTGGATACAGGAGCGTTCCGAGTCGGACGAGTTTCGCGACGAACTGATCTCCAAAAAAGAACTGCGCGCGCAGTCGCGCCGCGTCATCGAGATGCTGGCCGACGCCATCCGCGTCTCGGCCCGCTCCGAGTTCGACGACCCGGCCTTCGACGACCTCCGCGCCTACTTAAACGAGCTGGCCCACACGCGCGCCGTCAAGGGCTACACGCCTTCGGAAAACGCCACCTACATCCTTAGCTTACGTAACGTCGTGATGCCGCTCCTCGCCGAGGAGTTCGAGGGGCGGGCCGACGCGCTTGTGCGCGAGATGAACTACTTCACGCGGCTCTTAGACAAGATGGGCCTCGTGATGGTCGACACCTTCATCCGCTCGCGCGAGGAGATTATTCGTCAACAGAGGGCCGACATGATGGAGCTTTCGACGCCCGTCATCAAGGTCTGGGACAAGATTCTGACGATGCCCATTATCGGCACGCTCGACTCGCGACGGGCGCAGGTGATGATGGAGTCGCTCTTGCAGAAGATAGTCGAATCCGGCTCGACAATCGCCATCCTCGACATCACGGGCGTCCGCACGATGGACACGCTCGTCGCCAACCACCTCATCAAGACGGTGACGGCGGCGCGCCTGATGGGTGCGCGCTGCATCCTGACGGGCGTCAGCCCGGCGATTGCGCAGACGATGGTGCAGCTCGGCATCGACCTCTCGCAGATTACGACCCGCGCGCAGATGTCGGACGGCATCAAGCTGGCGCTTGAGATGAGCGGCCGGGCGGTCGTCTCGGCGAAGGCGCTCTCGCAAATCGCCTCGGCGCACTCGGCGGCGGCGCAGAAGGCGGCGGCGCTCGCCGCGCACGGCCGCGTCATCACGACCGAGAACCAGCGACGCGCCGACGAGGGCGCGGGCGGCGCGGCCGCCGCCGCCACCGGCACGCGCAAGTCCCACGGCTTCGACCCGGAAGGCTGACGCGGCAAAGCGTTGGGGCGGCCCGCAAGCGAGGAGACTTAAGGGAGACCGAAATGTCAGACGGCTCACGCATCCCCATCCTGAAGGTCGGTCGCGTGCTCATCGTGCCGATTCAGGTCGACATGGACGACCGCACGGTGATTCAGTTGCAGGAGCGAATACTCTCCGAGCTTGAGCGGACGGGCGCGCGCGGCGTGCTCATCGACATCTCGCTCCTTGAGATGGTCGATTCCTTCATCGGCCGCGTGCTCTCCGACATCGCGGCGATGGCGCGCATCATGGACGCGCGCACGGTCGTCGTCGGCATGCAGCCGGCCGTCGCCATCACGCTCGTCGAGTTGGGGCTGGAATTGCGCGGGGTCGACACGGTCTTAAACGTCGACGAGGGCATCAAGCTTTTGCGCGACGAGTTCGGCATCGGCGGCGACGCCGAGGGCGACCTCATGCAAGGGGAGTTGAGCGCGTTTGCCTCAGAGCCAATCAATCGCCCTTGAGAACGAGCACGACATCGCCGTCGCGCGCGGCGAGGCCCGCGCGATGGCCGCACAGGTCGGCTTCCGCCTCGTCGATCAGACGCGCCTCGCGACGGTCGCCTCGGAGTTGGCGCGCAACGTCGTCAAGTACGCGGGACGCGGTCGCATGATCGCGCACGCGGTCGAGGGCGCGGCCGGGCGCAGGGGCTTGCGCCTCGTCTTCGAGGACACGGGCCCCGGCATCCCCGACCTCGCGGCCGCGATGCGCGACGGATTTTCGACGGGGCGCGGCCTTGGCAAGGGCTTGCCCGGCTCGAAGCGACTCGTCGACGAGTTCGAGATTGAGTCCGAAGTGGGACGCGGGACGCGCGTGACGGTCGTCCGATGGACGTAAGAGCAAGGAGGAAAAGCCGTGAATCGTCAGTCGTGAATCGTGAATAGAGGAAAGCTGACTTCATCTCTTCACGATTGACGATTGACTGTTCGCGGCTTTCCGTTGTGAGAACCTTTCACTCTCAGGAGATTAAGGACGAGGCGCAGGTCGGCGCGGCGCGCAGGGGCGTGCGCCGCTTCGCCGCGCCGCTCGGTTTCGTCGAGGAGGAGTTGGCCGAGGTCGACATCGTCGTGCAGGAGATAGGGACCAACGCCGTTCGCTACGCGCGCGGCGGCGGCCAACTCCACTGGACGACCACCTTCGGCCCGGCGCGCGGCCTTGAGCTTTTCTACTGCGACAAGGGGCCGGGCATTCAAGACCTCGACCGCGCGGTGCGCGACGGCGTCTCGTCGGGCGGGGGCTTAGGCGCGGGCCTCGGCGCGATTCAAAGACTGACCGACGAGTTTGAAGTCTACTCGACCGTGAGCGGCACGACCTCACGTCTGATGGGTTCGCGGCGCACGACGCACGGCACTTCGATTCTCTGCCGCAAGTGGGCGGCGGCGGCGACCAAAAACTCTCCTTCAAGTCGCGCGGGCGGCGACGGCGACGAGGGCGAGCTTCTGCGGCGCGTCGGCGCGTGGAGCCGCTGCCGCGTGGGCGAGCACTCGAACGGCGACGCCTACTTCGTTGGCCGTCGCGGGGGCGAGACTCTGCTCGCCGTCGTGGACGGACTCGG
>DASUNL010000462.1:0-6284 GCA_036277175.1 Pyrinomonadaceae bacterium
TACTCCTGCGCCAGCTCGATCAGCTTCTTGAAGCGCGGCTCGCCGTCCTCGTAGTTCGTCGAGTTGAGGATGCACTTCCCGCCCGCGTGCTGAAGGCCCGCCTCCATCTTTTGCCACTCGGTCGAGTCGAGCATGAGCGGAATCTTGACGTTCGTGACGAGGCGCGAAACAAGCTCGTGCATGTCGCGCTCGCCGTCGCGGCCGACGTAGTCGACGTTGACGTCAAGGACGTGCGCGCCCTCGCGCTCCTGCTCGCGCGCCAGAGACACCAGCCCATCCCAGTCCTCCGCGCCGAGCAGGTCGCGCATCTTCTTCGACCCCGAAGCGTTGACGCGCTCGCCGACGATGAGAAACGAAGTGTCCTGACGGTAAGGCTGCTGGATGTAGATTGACGAAGCGGAGGGCACAAGGCGCGCGTCGCGTTGTTTGGGCGCGAGACCCTGCATCGCCTCGACGACGAGTTTTAAGTGCGCGGGCGTCGTCCCACAGCAGCCCCCGACGACGTTCGCCCCGAAGTCTTTCGCGAAGTGGATGACCTGCGCGGCGAACGATTCGGGCGTCTCGTCGTAGTGCATCCGCCCCTCTTTGACCTCGGGCAGACCCGCGTTCGGCAGAACGGAGACGGGCAGCGGCGCGTTCTCGCACAGGTAGCGAAGGTGCTCGCTCATGTGGCGCGGCCCCGTCCCGCAGTTCATGCCGACGACGCTCACGGGAAACGGTTCGAGCGCGGTCAGGGCCGCGCTAATCTCCGTCCCGTTGAGCATCACGCCGTTACTCTCAATCGTCACCTGCGCGATGACGGGGACGCTTCGGCCGCGCGTCTTGAACTCCGAGAAGATGGCGGCCAGCGCGGCCTTCGTCTGCAACAAGTCCTGACACGTCTCGACGATGAGCAGGTCGACGCCGCCGTCCAAAAGCCCGCGCGCCTGCTCCGCGTAGGCGGCGCGAATGTCGGCGTAAGTTATCTGGCCGAGCGTCGGCAGCTTCGTCCCCGGCCCCATCGAGCCGGCGACCCAGCGCGGGCGCTCCGAAGTCGAGAAGTCGGCGGCGACGCGGCGCGCGAGCTGCGCGGCACGGACGTTCAGCTCGTAGGTCATCTCGCTGATGCCGTACTCGCCGAGCACGTAGGGAATCGCGCCGAAGGAGTTGGTTTCGACCACGTCGCAGCCGACCTCGAAGAAGGCGGCGTGGACGTGCTCGACGGCCGACGGCCGACTGACGAGCAGGTACTCGGGGCAGCCCTCGAACTGCGGGCCGCCGTAGTCGTCCACGGTTAGGTTCTGCGCCTGTAGGTTCGTGCCCATCGCGCCGTCGAAGACGACGATGCGTTCTTTGAGAGTTTTGAGAAAGTCAGACATGAAGAAGCTTTCAGCACTCGGCTTTCAGCACTCAGCTTTTCTCTTTCACCAGCCTTCGGCTTTAACTCAAAGGCACAGGTGGCGTCGCCTTTAAGAAGCTGAACGCTGAATGCTGAATGCTGACCGCCCAAAAAAATTTCCCCGCGCTAAACAACGCGGGGCTTACGGGAAAGCCACTTTTTACGTCGCCCCGGCGGGTCGGGAGGCGCGCGAGCTGTTTAGCGGTTTATTTTACGTGGCCGCAAGTCGCCTTAACTCACCACGTTTGCCGGAGTATTGAAGCACCGCGCGCCGACCCGTGTCAAGATGAGCGCCGCCGTGTGGCGTCGCGCAGAGGCCGGGAGGTCGCGCGTCTGCGTTGACTTTCCGAGCCTTATCTCATAACTTGCCCGCGCTTCACTCAACTGCGTTTAGCGCGCCCAAAGCCGCGCCGGACTCACCCAAGCCTTTACGACCGCAACGCCTCACGGCGGAGGTATCACACGATGAACAGTCTGAAAGGCAAAATCGAGCACGTCGTCGTCCTGATGCTTGAGAACAGGTCGCTCGACAACATGATGGGCTTCCTCTACCCCTCGGGCAAGACGCCGCGCGGCGACACCTTCGAGGGCATCGCGCCCAACAGCTACTCAAACACCGCCCCGGAGGTCGGCGAGGTCGAGGCCCAACTGATTACGCCCCCGCCTTCAGGCGCGTGCGTGACGAACCCCGACCCAGACCCCGGCGAAGGCTTCTATCACGTCAACGTCGAGCTGAACACAACCGGCTCGCCGCCGCTCGGCGACAACAGCGGCTTCCTCGTCGACTATCTCAACGTGACGCAATCGGCCGCGCTCGCGCCGAACATCATGCTGAGCTACGCGCCCGAGCAAGTGCCCGTGACGAGCCTTCTGGCGCGTGAGTTCGCCGTGAGCGACCAGTGGTTCTGCTCCGCCCCGACCGAGACGTTCCCGAACCGCCTCTACGTCGCCGCCGGCACTTCGGCCGGACTCCTCTACGACGAGCCGCTCTTCGACCCGACCTTTCTCTTCGGCGTGCTGCGTCGGCTGCCGACCGTCTTCAACCTCCTCTCGGACAGCGGCAAGACTTGGAAGTCCTACTTTCACGACGTGGCCTTCAACTGGGTGCTGGCTCAGGACGGCGGATTCCTCTCGCCCAACATCGAGCAATACGACCTGCACTTCGAGCAAGACCTGCGCGGCGACGACTTCCCCGCCTACGCCTTCATCGAGCCGGCCTACGCCTTCTTCCCCAACGACCAGCACCCGCCCCACGATGTGACGGCGGGCGAGGCGCTCGTCGCCGACGTCTACAACCGCATCCGCCGAAGCAAGTATTGGGAGAAGACCCTGCTCATCATCACCTACGACGAGCACGGAGGCTGCTACGACCACGTCACGCCGCCGCCCGCGATTCCGCCCGACGAAATCCACTCGCGCCCATACCACCGCTACCCTAACGACCCCGTCTTCAACTTCGACCGCTACGGCCTGCGCGTCCCGGCCATCTTCGTCTCCCCGTACATCGAGGCCGGGACGGTCGTGCGCACGAACCCCGGCCTCTACGACCCTCCCAACCCGCCGCCCGTGCCACCCTCGACGCTCCCCGTCCCGCTCCCGTTCGACCACACGACCATCATCAAGACGCTCTCAAGCCTCTTCGACCTGAAGTCGTCTTCGACCGGCCAGAGTTACCTGACCGAGCGCGACCGGGCCGCGCCCGACCTCGGCGACTACCTCCCGCTCGGCGACAAGGTTCTCGACAAGCCCGAGAGCGTCGTGCCGCCGAAAGTTCCCTTCCACTGCCGGCTCAACTTCGACCTGTCCACGGAACGCTTGCAGAAGTTTCTGCAACTGCGCCACCTCGTCGGCGAGGCGCGGCACGAGGAGTCGCTCGAAGGGCGGGATTGAGAAAGCGCGCTCTCTCAACCCCGCCCGCGCGTCGTCTACTTAAACTCGCGTCGCATCGCCTCGGCCACCTCCTCGGCGCGTCGGCGCGTCGGCTCCTTGAAGCTGAAGGGGTTGCGTAGACGCTTGTGGCCGAAGTCCTTGGCCCAGAGACGCGCGCCGCCGGGCGCGTGGAGTTGGACGAAGGCGCGCGCCTCGGTCTTCTCGTCGTGGACGCGCACGGAGAGCGCGCCGGTTAAGACGGCGTCCGCCTCGCGCTCGGAACTGACGACCGTAAAACCCTTCTTCGCCAGTTGCTCTTCGAGGAGGAAGCGGAAGCGGTCGGCCTCGTCGGCCGTCCCCATGTCGCCGACGTAGACCTTCTGCACGTCGGCGCTAATCTTCTGCGCGGCCGCGCCACCCGTCTGCCTGAGTCGCTCCTGCGCGGCCGTGCGCGTCGACGCGAAGGCGGTGAGGCACAGCGCGAGGGCGAACACATTGATGAATAGACGTCTCATCTGCTGCTCCTTTGTCTGTCGAGAAACGGGGCTTTTGGTTATGGCGGCGGCGGCGCTTGCGTTCGGGCCGTCGCCCCGGCTGATAGTTTACGCAGACGGCTTTATGAAGGTTTACGGGCCGCGCGGAGTTGGCCGTCCCCGTTCATAAATCTTCACGCGCCGCGCGCTTTTGTGTTAACTTCGCCGACGGCTCTTCAATCCCCGCCTCGGCCGCGAGACTATGAGACGCGCCATCTACCCCGGCTCGTTCGACCCGGTGACCAACGGCCACCTCGACATCATCGCGCGCGGCTGCAAGCTCTTCGACGAAATCATCATCGCCATCCTCGTCCACCCGGAGAAGCGCCCGCTCTTCACGCTCGAAGAGCGCATGGAGATGCTCGAAGAGGTGACGCGCGACCTCGGACGCGGCGAGTGCCGCCTCGTCGTCGGCTCGTTCGAGGGCTTGCTCGTCCGTTACGCCGTCGAGCAGCAGGCCGACGCCATCGTGCGCGGCATCCGCGCCATCTCCGACTACGAGTACGAGTTGCAGATGGCCTTGATGAACCGACGGCTTGAGCCGCGCATCGAGACCGTTTTTATGATGTCGGCCGAAGAGTATTCTTACGTCAGCTCGCGCCTCGTCAAAGAGGTCTACGCGCTCGGCGGCGCGATTGACGGTCTCGTCCCCGCGCCCGTAGAGGAGCGCATGCGCCGCAAGTTCAACCGACCTTAAAGCCTCACGCCTCCCGCGCCGCGTGATATACTCCCGCCGAAAAACCACCGAACAAGTCGCACGAAAGAGACGCGCAGTGAGTTGTGCGCGAAGATTAATTTTCGGAGGAACGAGCGATGCCGAGAGGTGACAAGTCGAAGTACACCGACAAGCAGAAGCGCAAGGCCGAGCACATCGAGGAGGGCTACCGGGAGCGCGGGGTTTCCGAGGAAGAGGCCGAGCGGCGCGCTTGGGCGACCGTCAACGCCACGCACGGCGGCGGCGAGAAGCCGGGCGGCGGAGGTTACGGCAAGCCTGAAAACAAAGCGCCCGCCCGGCGCGGCGGCAAGAAGGGCGGCAAGGCGGCCGCGAAGAAGTCGGGTGTGAAGAAGAGCGGGAAGAAGGCCGCCAAGAAGTCGGGCAGCAAAGGCAGCGGGTCAAAGAAGCGCGGCGCGAAGAAGTCAGGCGCGAAGAAACGCTGAGTCCGCAATGCGCGGGGCGGGATGTTCGCGGCCGTCGTTTTAAACGTCGGCCGTCACTCCCGCTCTTTCGCTTGCGCGCGATAAACCCGAAGCGATACCATCAGTCGCCTTCGCTTAAAATCAAACAGTCGAGACAAACCGATGGCCCGGAGCACACAGGAGACAGAGAGCCGTGCGGAGTTCGCGGCTTCCCCGAACGTCGCGCGGATGCGCGCGTCCTCGACGCTCGCCGCCATACAGGCCGCCGCCGCGATGCGCGCCAAGGGCGTCGACGTCGTCGACCTCGGCGCGGGCGAGCCTGACTTCGACACGCCCGAGCACATCAAGCTCGCCGCCGTCGAAGCCCTGCGCGCGGGGCAGACGAAGTACACCGCGACGGCCGGAACGCGCGAGCTGCAAGAGGCCATCATCGGTTATTACGCGCGCGAGTTCGGCGCTACTTTCGAGCCGCCGCAGGTGATGGCGACGGCCGGCGGCAAACAGGCGCTCTTCAACGCCGTCGTCTCACTCACGGGCGCGGGCGACGAAGTCTTAATCCCGAAGCCCTACTGGGTCACGTTCCCCGAAATCGTCACCTTCGCGGGCGCGACGCCCGTCTTCATCGAGACCGAGGAGACGGAGTTTCTTCTGACGGCCGAACAGGTCGAGCGCGCCATCACGCCACGCACGAAGCTCATCATCCTCAACTCGCCGTCGAACCCTTCGGGCCGCGTCTACTCGCCCGACGAGTTCGAGCGCATCCTCGAACTCGTCACAAGCGCGGGCATCTACGCCATCACGGACGAGTGTTATCTGCGCTTCGTCTACCCGCCCGCGCGCGTCTTTAGCGCCGCGACTTTGTCGAAGGAGATACGCGAGCGCCTGTGCGTCGCGGGCTCTTTCTCGAAGACCTACGCGATGACGGGCTGGCGCATCGGCTTCTCGCTCGCGCCGCCCGAGTGGACGAAGCAGATGCTCAAGGTGCAGGGGCACTCGACGAGCAATCCGACTTCCATCTCGCAGCACGCCGCGACCGTCGCCTTCAACTCGCAACAGGAGTGCGTCGCGGAGATGCTCGCCGAGTACCGACGGCGACGAGACTGGCTCGTCGGCGCTTTGCGCGAGGTTCCGGGCCTCCGCTGCTTCGAGCCGGAGGGCGCGTTCTACGCCTTCCCCGATGTGCGCGCCTTGCTCGGCGGCGAGGTGAAGACGTCGGCCGAGTTCGCCGAGCGACTCTTGAACGAAGAGCACACGGTCGTCACCGACGGGCGCGGCTTCGGCGCGGACGGCTTCATACGCATCTCCTACGCCACCTCAATCGAGCGCCTACAGGAAGGCGTCCGCCGCATCAGCGCGCTCGCCGCGCG
>DASUNL010000463.1:0-3249 GCA_036277175.1 Pyrinomonadaceae bacterium
CCCATCCCGCGCAGGTGATGTGCCAGCCGGTTGGCGCGCCCGTCGAGCTCGCGGTAGCTCACGCGCTCACCGCCGAAGACGAGCGCCTCGGCCTCGGGCGTGCGCTCGACTTGCGCCTCGAACAGCTCGTGGAGGCAGGCGGTGGCTTCGACCGTCTCGGTCAGGTTCCAGAGCGCGAGCTGCTCGCGCTCGCGCTCGGTTAGGAGTTGCAACTCGGCGACGCGCTCGGCGGGGTCGCCGACGACGGACGTGAGTAGCGTGCGGAAGTGCTCGGCCATCCGCCCGATGCTCTCCTCGTCGAACAAGTCTCGGTTGTACTCGAACGTCGCGCTCAGTCCTTCGGCGCTCTCTTCCATGAAGAGCGTCAGATCAAACTTCGCCGTCGTGCTCTCGACCGGCGCGGGTTTAACACTCACGCCCGGCCACTCGGCCGCGAGGGACGACGTGTTCTGCCAGACGAACATCACCTGAAAGAGCGGCGAATGACTCAGGCTTCTTTCCGGCTGCAACGTCTCGACCAACTTCTCGAACGGCACGTCCTGATGCGCGTGGCCTTCGAGCGTCGTCTCGCGCACGCGCCGCAGCGCCTCGGCAAAAGTCGGGTCGCCGTCGAAGCTGCTGCGCAGGACCAGCGTGTTGACGAAGAAGCCGATGAGGGATTCTGTTTCGAGGCGTGTGCGTCCGGCGGTGGGCGAGCCGACGGCGATGTCGGACTGCCCCGTGTAGCGATGCAGTAACGTCTGAAAGGCCGTGAGCAGCGTCATGAAGAGAGTCGCGCCCTCCCGCCTGCTCAACGCTTCGAGCTGTGCGCTCAGTTCCGGCGACAGCTCCAGCCTCTCGACCGCGCCGCGAAAACTCTGCACGGCGGGGCGCTGTTTCATGCCGGGCAGTTCGAGCACGGGCACACGGCCGCCGAGTTGCTTCTTCCAGTAATCGAGTTGACCTTCGAGCACCTCCCCGCGCAGCGTCTCGCGCTGCCACGCGGCGAAGTCCGCGTACTGAACCGGCAACTCCGCCAGCGGCGACGGCTCGCCGGACAGAAACGCGCGATAAAGCTCCGTCATCTCGCGCAGCAACACCCCGAGCGACCACCCGTCGGAGACGATGTGATGCATCGTCACCATCAGCAAGTGTTCATCCCCGTCCAGCCGTAACAGGCGCGCCCGCATCAACGGGCCGCGCGCGAGGTCGAAGGGCCGCGCCGCCTCTTCGTGCGACAGGCGTGAAGCCTCTGCTTCTCGCCCCGCGTCGCCGAGCGCGCTCAAATCAACCAACGGAATCTCTACGGGAGTCGCAGGCATGATCTGTTGCAGCGGACGCCCGTCAACCGACTTGAAGACCGTGCGAAGCGCCTCGTGGCGACGCACGATTTCGCTGAGCGTCCGCCCGAGCGCCCCTACGTCGAGCGCGCCGGTGAGACGCACGGCCGCCGGTATGTGGTACGTCGTACTTCCCGGCTCTAACTGTTCGAGGAACCAGAGACGCTGCTGCGCGAAGGAAAGAGGAAGCTCGCCATCGCGTGCTACAGGCGCGAGCGGGCCGGCCGGGGCGATGCGGCCGGCATTGCGCTCCTCCTCGACGCGGGCGGCTAACTGTCCAATCGTCGCGGCTTGGAACAGAGCGTGCAGCGGCACGTCAATCCCGAACGCTTCACGTACGCGAGAGATGACTCGCGTGGCGAGCAGCGAGTGGCCGCCTAAGTCGAAGAAGTTGTCGTTCGAGCCGACGCGCACGAGACCGAGAACCTCGCCCCAGATTTCGGCGAGCCTCTCTTCGACGGGCGTCTGCGGCGCGACAAAACCGTCCGCCGTCTCAGAGCGTGACGGGTCAGGCGCGGGCAGAGCCTGACGATTAATCTTCCCGTTCGGCGTCAAAGGCATCTCTTCGAGGACGACGAAGACCGACGGGATCATGTAGTCGGGTAGCCGCTCCTTGAGCGCCCGCCGCAGCTCGGCCTCGTCGAGCGCCCCTCCCGCCTCCGCCACCAGATAAGCGACCAGACGTGTGTCACCGCTCGCCTCTTCGCGCGCCACCACGACGCACTCACGCACGCCGGCATGACGGCCGAGTTCGGCTTCGACCTCGCCGAGTTCTATTCGGAACCCCCGCACCTTGACCTGATGGTCGGCGCGGCCGAGGAACTCGACCTCGCCGCCGGACAGGTATCGACCGAGGTCGCCCGTCCGGTACATCCGCCCGCCCGGCTCCGTGCTGAAGGGATCCGCGATAAACCTTTCCGCAGTCAACTCGGGGCGGCCCAAGTAGCCGCGCGCCAGCCCGTCGCCGCCGAGGTAGATTTCGCCGACCGCGCCCACGGGCACCTGCCGGAGGTTGGCGTCGAGCAGGTGCGCCCGCGTGTTCGCCACCGGCCGCCCGATGCTGGGCTCGCGCCCCGCTCCCCGCTTGATGAGCGCGTAGGTCGAGTAGGTGGTGTCCTCCGACGGGCCGTAGAGGTTCCAGACCTGTGTTGTGCGCGTCCGCTCGTAGATTTGCTGCACGAGCGAATTCTTCAGCGGCTCGCCGGCCAGATTCACCGTCCGCACGGACGCGGGAAGCCCGCCCATTCGCAGAAGCTCCGTCATCGCCGACGGGACGGTGTTGACGAGCGTGACTTCGTCGGCGGCGCTCAACAGCGGCAGTTGCAAGGCGTTGTCTGCGAGGACGACTTTCCCGCCGCAGCTCAAGGGGACGAACAGCTCGAAGACCGAGAGGTCGAAGCAGATGGAGGTCGAGGCCAGCACCGCGCGGATTTGGTCGGCCGTGTAGACCGAGTGCGCCCACGCGCAGAGGACGGCCGCGCTTCTGTGGGCGATGGCGACGCCTTTAGGTCTCCCCGTCGACCCGGAGGTGTAAATCACGTAGGCCAAGTTCTCGGCCACCGCCCCGCTCTCCACAGCCCCCGCACTCTGGCGGGTAATCTCGTCACGCTCATCGTCGAGCAGCACGAGTCGCGCGCCGCCGTCGCCGACCAGCGTGGCCAACGCCGACTGCGTGACGACCACTTCTGCGCCGCCGTCCTCCAGCATGAAGCTGAGGCGGTCGGCCGGGTAGCGAGGGTCGAGCGGCAGGTAGGCCGCGCCGGCCTTGAGCACGGCCAAGAGCGTGACGACCATCTCCGCGCCGCGCTCGAGCAGCACCCCGACCAGACTCTCCGGCCCGACGCCCATCCCGCGCAGGTGATGTGCCAGCCGGTTGGCGCGCCCGTCGAGCTCGCGGTAGCTCACGCGCTCACCGCCGAAGACGAGCGCC
>DASUNL010000464.1:0-6984 GCA_036277175.1 Pyrinomonadaceae bacterium
GGGTCGCCGGGGACGAGCTCGATGAGAATCGTCACGAGCGAGACGACCGTCCACACGACGAGCAGCAGAATCACGCCGCGACGCAAGATGTCCAGAAGCCTGTGCTTCATCAACGATGACGCTCTGAGAGAGTTGGAATCGAAATGCGTCAGCGATGATAACACGGACTCCGGCCCGGAGGCCCGACCGCCAAAAAGAAACGTAGCCCGACGGAGCGCCGGCCCGCGCGACGGCCCCGACAACCGGCGCACGAGTGGCCCCTCCATCGGGCTACGTTATGGGTCGCCTCCGCTTTCCGCGGATGCGGCCTAGCCCGTGTCTAACTCGACTCGTTACGAAGCGGGGCGCGCGCCCGTGTGCAACGCCGCCACCCCGCCCGTCAAGTTTTCAAACTCCACCCGCTCGAACCCCGCGCCGCGCATCATCTCGACTAAGGCGCGCTGGTCAGGGAACTTCGAGACCGAGCGGGGCAGGTATTCGTAAGCCCCGCGCGACCCGCTCACGACGCCGCCGACAAACGGTAGAACGCGCGTGAAGTAGAACTGGAAAAGAGCGCGAAAGCCCGGCACGACCGGCCTTGAGAACTCCAACACCGCCACGCGCCCGCCCGGCTTCAAGACCCGCCGAAGCTCCTCCAACCCCTGCTCGACGCGCGCGAGGTTTCGCAGCCCGAAGGCGATTGACGCGGCATCGAACGTCTCATCAGCGAAGGGCAGACTCAGCGCATCGCCCTCGACGAAGGCGACCGCGCCCGCACTTCGTCGCGCAGACTTCGCGGCGGCCAACTCAAGCATCGGCCGGCAGAAATCGACCCCGACGACGCGAGCGTGCGGCACGGCTTCCGCCAGAGCGAAAGCGAGGTCGCCTGTGCCGCACGCCACGTCGAGCACGCGCGCGCCGGGCGCGAGCGAGTCGCCGAGAAGTTTCGCGACTCTCTTGCGCCAGCGCGCATCGGTGTTGCCGGAGAGCAGGTGATTTAAAAGATCGTAGCGGCCTGCGATGCGTGCGAACATGCCGCGCACACGCCGCGCGTGCTCCTCGCTCTCCCTGTCTAATTCGGGCTTGACTCTGACAGACACAATTATGCCTTTTCGGAAGACCGTTGGTTGCGGATGGCTTGCGATTTGTTTGTGAAAGCCTTACGGGCGTTTGAGGGGCGCGGGCTGTTTCGGCGCGGCCGTCTCGGGTTTCGTCGCCCGCACGTCCGACGCCGCGCCGAGCACCTCGACGCCACCAAGCGGCGCGAGGTCGACGCCGAGACGCGCCGCGTCGCCGACCGCGACGCTAGCAGGCGTCGCGTCCGTGAAGAGTCTCGCCGCCACGCGCTGCACGTCCGAGGGCGTAAGCGCATTCGTCGCGCGCGCCCACTCGGCGGCGGTCGCCGTCGCGCCGTAGGTCTGCGCGTCGAGCCAGAGGTCTGCGACCGACTCGGGCCGTCCGGCATTATTCGTAAGCACCGCGACGGCCGCGCTCCGCGCGCGCGCGAACTCCTCGGCCGACGGCGGTGTCGTGGCGAGCGCGCGCATCACCTTGCGCGCCGCATCGAGCGACTGCGCGGCCGAGGCCGTCGAGGGCGCGGACGCGCCCAGCGTGAACGTGCCTCCGAGCGCGTGCGCGTCGTGGCGGACGAACGTCGCGCGCCCCTTCAACTCGGGCGCGGCGGCGAGCCAACGCTCGTGCGCGATGAGTGAGAGTACGTGCGCGGCGGGTGCGGCGGCGTCGGTGCGCGCGACTCCGCGCAGCGCGACGCGAATCTCTGCGTCGGGCGCGCCCGCGCGTTCGATGACGAGCGTGCGCGCGTCGGGCGTCGAGGGCAGGCGGAAGGTCGAAGGGACACGCGAATCGGCTTTGCGCCACCCGCCGAGATATTGTCGGAGCGCGCGCATCGCGCGGCGCGGCTCGACGCCGCCGATGACGACGAGCGTCGCGTTGTCGGGCGTCAGAAATCTTTCGCGCGCGAAGAGAAGGTCGCCGCGCTCGACGCGCGCGAGCGATTCGGGCGTGCCCGAGACGGCGCGGCCGTAAGGGTGCGCGCCGTAGAGTCGCGCGCCGACGGCGCGGTCGGCCACCACGTCGGGCGCGACGCCGAGCGCGCTGACGGTCTTCGTGCGCGCCTCGCGCAGACGCGCGAACGCCTCGGCCCCCGGCGGCGCGCCAGCGACGGCGTTGCGCAGAAGCTCGGCCAGCCGCTCGAACTCCTCGGCCGGCCCCGTCATCGTGACGCTGACGGAGTCGTAGCCGGTCGCGACTTCGAGTCGCCCCTTCAACTCGCCGACGACGAAGTCGCGCGCCGAGCCGTCGGCGAACAGCGAGTCGCCGAGAAGCGCGGCCGTCCCCTCCTTGCCCGCGAGGTCGAAGGCCGCGCCGCTGTGAACGCGGAGCTTGAGCATCACCTCGGCCTCGCCCGGACGGTGCGCGACGAAAACCTTCAGCCCGTTGAGAAGCTTCTCCGGCTGCGTCTCCGTCGGATTCTGCCCGCGCGCGTTCCAGAGCGGCAGAAGCGCGACGAGCGCGCAGAGCGAGAACGCGGCGGCGGTCGCGCGCTTCATCGACGCGCGGCGCAAGGTCTTTGTCTCTTTGGTCTTCATCGTGCTTGAGATTTAAGTCCGGAAGGCTGACGCGGGAGACTCGCGGACGTTGAAATTAACGCTCCTGTGAATGCGTGTCAGGCCCGGCGGGTTGCACGGCCCGCGCGCGACCGTTCGGAGTTTAGAGGCGGCCTAGGGGGGCGTCAACCGCGCGGCCCGTCCGTCGCGGCGCGCGGGCGGGTGGGCCGCGCCTCCGGGCGGCGTGACGGACGCGCGTCCGCGCCTGTAAAACTACGAATTGCGGGATGCAACGTCTTCTGACGACTTAGAGTCTAAGCAGTTTAGGGTCGCCTCGGTCTTTTTCCGTGTTCCGGCGGGCGTTGCGGCGGGCCGATTTCCCCGGATGTTTGCCCATCCGGCTTCTTCTCATCCTTCATCACTCGTTTTGAGCGGTGCGCAAAGGCTTCAAATTCGATATAATCCGCCTTGGGGCGAGGTGTTAATGATGAAACAGTGCCAGACCTGCGGCGAAATATTTGACCAAAACTCGAAGTTTCTGTTCTGCCCGGTGGACGGCTCGCCGCTTAACGGCGCGGCCGCGCCCGCGCCTGAGCCTTTCGCGGCCGACGAGCCTTCGCTGTTTGCGTCCGCGCCGCCGCAGGTGACCGAGCAGACGGCGGCCGCTGCCGCCGACTCGCAGGCGAGGGCCGAGGCGCAGTCGGCGCGCGTCGAGGTCGAGCCGCAGACGACGGCGACGGTCGCCGCCGCAGCAGCCGCCTCCTCCGGCGCGCACTTCGCCGCGTCGTCCGAGACGGCCACGGGCAACGGCTCGTCCGACACGGAGCAGACGGTCGTCTCCGCGCACGCCGCGCCCGAGCGCGAGGAGTATCACCTCACGATGCTCGAAGACGCGGGGCTGACGACCCGTCTCAGGAAAGAGTTGAGCGAGGTCGCGCAGCAGTCGCAACTCACTTGGCCCGAGTTTAAAAAAGACCCCGTGGGTTTCGCCGAGCGGACGGCCGTCGGCTACGGCCTGCTCGCCAAAAAGTTTTTCCGCCAGCCCTACGTCCCGGCCTCTATCTTGGCCGGCGTCCTCGGCATGGCGCTCGCCGTCACGCTCCTCGTCTTCCCGTTCAAGACCGTCTACAAGTGGCTGATGTCGGACGGCCAACTCGTCGCCGACGTCGGCATGAGTCTCGGCGACGTGCGCCAGCGTTCGTCGCTCCAGATGGGCGAGCCGGTCGCGGCCGCGCCCGACGCGCAGGTCGAGGGCGAAGAGGCGACGACCGTCGCGACCCTGAGCGGCGACAACCTCGGGTTCGACTTCGACCTCGGCGGCACAGGCATCAAGTTCGAGTGGGCGCGCGCCTACCGCCTCGTCTTAGAGAACGACCGCGTCCGGGAGATTAACGTCGAGGTCTCGTCGAAGCCGCAGAGCTGGCAGCAGCTAAAGACGACGGCGCTCCAACTCGCCGAGTTCCTCGAAGATAAACAGTGGCGGTCGGGCCGCACCGAGTCGGGCATCACGCAGGCGGCGGTGCTCAAGGCGAGGTTTCAGGAAGGGGCGGCCGTGCCCGCCGAGTTGCAGCAGCCCGACGTGCGCGAGTTCCTCTGGCGCGATCAGGACAACCTGCGCCAGTTGACCTTCACGGCCGCGCCCCTGCAAGAGGGCGTCGACCCGAAGTCGGCGACCTACGCCGTCTACCTGAAGGTCGAAGAGATTCCGCAGGACATGCTCGCCACGCTCATCGAAATCCCGAAGGAGCAGCCCGAGCCGGACGAAGGCCCGGCCGGCATGGCGAAGGGCAAGGGCGGCGGCTCGAAGCCGAAGCAGGAGAAGCCGGGCGGCGGCGGCGGCGGCGGCCGACAGGAGCAGTTGCCCGCCTCTTACGGCAAGCTGCCTCCGGCGGTGCTCGCCCCGCAGATACTTCCGCCGAACCCGCACCCGCCGACGATTAAGAACCCGTCGCTTCCGGTCACGCCGACGATTGACGCCGACCCGGCGCTCTTCCCGACGGACAACCGGCCCATCCCTTACGGCGACCCGAAGTCCACCTCGACCGTGGCCTCGGCCGGGCCGGGGACGGGCGGCGGCATCGGTGACGGCACGGGCGGTGGCGTCGGCCCCGGCGACGGCGGCGGCGTCGGCCCCGGTCGCGGAGGTAACACCGGCGGCGGCGACCGCAACGAAGGCGGCGGCGGCCCCGGCGGCGGCGGCGGCGGCGGCACGGACTACACACGCACCTTCTCGCAGCGCGAGGTGACGCGCAAGGCCATCCTCACGTTTAAGCCCGAGCCGGGCTTCACGGAGGAGGCGCGCAAGAATCAGGTGACCGGCGTCGTGCGTCTTAAGATGGTCTTGGGCGCGAACGGCGGCGTCTCAAGCATCTCGGTCGTCAAGGGCTTGCCCGACGGACTGACCGAGCGCGCGATTGCCGCCGCGCGGCGCATCCAGTTCCAGCCCGCGCAGAAGGACGGCCGTCCCGTCTCGCAGTGGATCACCATCGAGTACACGTTCAATATTTACTGACGCGCGGCGGCGCGACGTTCGTAAGCTTGAGGGGCGGCGGGAACTACTCCCGCCGCCCCTTTTCGTCTTATACTTCCGTCGCTCTAACCACGAACAAGTGAAGCGGTGACGGACGTGAGCGAAACGCCGGAGCGCGGCCCGAACATCCTCTGCGTCGCGAGCTACTACAAGGGCGCGGACTTCCTGCGCGAGGCGCACGCACGCGGCGCGCGCGTCCTGCTCATCACCAAGGAGCGGACGCTCGAAGAGGACTGGCCGCGCGAGTCGCTCGAAGACTTGGTCGCGCTCCCGAACGACGCGACGACCGACCTCTTCATACAGGCCGTCGCCCACGTCGCGCGACGAGTCCAACTAGACCGCCTCGTCGCGCTCGAAGAGTTCGACGTGGTGAACACGGCGCTGGCGCGCGAGCACCTGCAACTGCCGGGCATGACGGCGACGACCGCGCGCCGCTTCCGCGACAAGCTCGCCATGCGCGTCGCCGCCAGCCGCGCGGGCTTGAGAGTCCCCGACTTCGTCCGCCTGCTCAACTACCAAGAGGTCGGCGAGTTCATGGAGCGCGTCACGTCGCCGTGGGTCTTGAAGCCGCGCTCGGACGTGTCGGCCATCGGCATCAAGAAGCTCGAAGACGCGGAGCAGGTCTGGCGCGCGATGGACGCGCTCGACGAGCGACCGGCCGCGCACGAGCGCGCGTCCTTCTACCTGCTCGAACGCTACGTGCCGGGCGAGGTCTTCCACGTCGATGCAATCGTCGAGGGCGGGCGCATCACCTTCGCCGGGGCGAGCCGCTACGGGCGGCCCCCCATGGACGTCTCGCACGGCGGCGGCGTCTTCACCTCGATGACCGTCGAGTACGACACGCCCGAGCACAAGCAGCTTTTGAAGATGAACGCGAAGCTCCTCAAAGCCCTCGGCCTTGAGAGCGGCGCGACGCACGCCGAGTTCATACGCGGACGCGACGACGGCCAGCTCTACTTCCTCGAAGTCGCGGCGCGCGTCGGCGGGGCATACATCTCGGAGCTACAGGAGGCGGCGAGCGGCGTCAACCTGTGGCGCGATTGGGCGCGCGTGGAGCTTGCGGGCGGCGAGCGCGCCGAAGACGAGCGGCCCGCGCCGCGCCGCGACTACGGCGGCATCGTGCTCTCGCTCGCGCGTCAGGAGTGGCCCGACACCTCCGCTTACCAAGACCCCGAGATAGTCTTTCGCGTGCGCAAGCCTTATCACGTCGGCCTCGTCGTCTCGTCGCCGAGCCTCGCGCGCGTGCGCGAGCTTCTCGGCCGTTACGCCGAACGCTTCGCCTCGGACTTCGCGGCGGTCGTGCCGCCGCTCGAACGTGTGCCGGAGTAACGAGCGCGTCCTCACGCTCCTGTAAAACGAACCAACGGAGACACCACCGATGTCAGAGAAAATCGCGCCCTACGGCTCTTGGAAATCGCCCATCACCGCAGACCTCATCGTCGGCGGGAGCGTCGCGCTCGGCCAAGTCGCCATCGACGGCGAAGACACTTACTGGGTCGAAGGACGACCGACCGAAGACGGGCGCAACTGCGTCGTCCGCCGTACTCCGGACGGACGCACGGAGGACATCACGCCGCGCGAGTTCAACGCGCGCACGCGCGTCCACGAGTACGGCGGCGGCGACTACACAGTGCGCGAAGGCACGGTCTACTTCACGAACTTCACAGACCAGCGCGTCTATCGTCAAACGCGCGGCGCGGAGACGCCCGCGCCCGTCACGCCCGAGGGCGCGTACCGCTACGCCGACATGACGCTTGACCGCGCGCGCAATCTTCTCTACGCCGTGCGCGAAGACCACACGGGGGGCGGCGAGCCTGAGAACACAATCGTCGCCTTGCGCGCCGACGGCGACGAAGAGGGCGGGCGCGTCCTCGTCTCCGGCAACGACTTCTACTACGCGCCGCGCAT
>DASUNL010000465.1:0-6666 GCA_036277175.1 Pyrinomonadaceae bacterium
TCGGGGTAGATGTCGCAGACGACGAGCCAGTCGGCACGCTTGAGCGCGTCGATGTTCTTGCGCGAGTTCGGGCCGATGGCGACGGCGTTCATGCCGAAGGCGAAGAGCCCTTTGACCTGCCCCTGATACATGTAATCGAACAGCTCAGTCCACGAGTACTTCCGGTCAATCTTCGGCAGGTAGTGATAATTGAAGTCGTTCTCCTTCTTCGCGCTGTCGCCGTAGAGCGCCTTGAGGAAGGAGACCATGAACTTCGGCGTGTTCGACCAGTAGTTGAAAGAGTCCCACGCATCGGGCTTCGACGGTTTCGGCGTCGTGCGTTCGAGAAACTTAGCGAGGTCGGTGTCGGTCGGCGCGGGGATTTTCAGGTAGCCGGGGAAGATGTCGAAGACGCCGCCCATGTCGGTCGCGCCCTGTATGTTGGAGTGGCCGCGCAGGGCGTTGACGCCGCCGCCCGCGCGCCCGACGTTGCCGAGCAGCAGTTGTAGGATGGCCGCCGTGCGAATTATCTGCGTGCCGAAGGTGTGCTGCGTCCAGCCGACGGCGTAGATGATGGTCGCCGCCTTCTTCATGTCGCCGTCCTTGCGGACGGAGGTGAAGAGGTCTGCCGCTTTCAGAAATTGCTCCTTCGGGATGCCCGTGATGCGCTCGACCATCTCGGGCGTGTAGCGCGCGAACTGTCGCTTGAGCAGTTGGAAGACGCAACGCTCGTGTTGGAGCGAGAGATCGTAAGCGACGTTCGGCGGAAGCTGCGGCGGCGTCTTCGGCCCGCCCTGCGCCGCCGCGCCGGGGCCGCCCGCCGCCTGATGACCGCCGCCCGTCTGGCTGTCCATGACGCCACCGGCGGCCGACTGTCCTCTGTCGGGAGGCGTCGAGGGCTGCGAGTTGACCCGTGGCGACTGCCTCTCGAAGCTGCGTGCGGGCTCACGCCCCGCGCCCTGTTGCTCGCCGGTCGTCTCGCTCGAACTCGTGCCGCCCGCGCCGGAGGACGCGCCGCCCGACGAGCCTGCGCCGGTCGCGGCACGCGGGCCGACGTTCCCGCCCGCCTCGTAATTCCAAGTCTCCGTGTCGTAGGTCGTCCCTTGCGCGTCGAAGCCGGAGAAGAGACCGTCTTCGGGAAGCTTGAAACCTTCCTTCACGACGAAGGCGGCGTTGGTGTAGTTGATGAGGTAGTCGCGCGCGAGGCGGTTCTGCTGGATGGCGTAGTTGATGAGGCCGCCGAGGAAGGCGATGTCGGAGCCGGCGCGTATCTGGAGGAAGAGGTCGGCGACCGCCGCCGTGCGCGTGAAGCGCGGGTCGACGACAATCATCTTGGCGTTGCGCGTCTTCTTCGCCTCGACCGGCCACTTGAAGCCGCAGGGGTGGTTCTCGGCAGGGTTCCCCCCCATGATCAACATCATGTCGGTGTTCTTGATGTCGACCCAGCCGTTGGTCATCGCGCCGCGTCCGAATGTGGGTCCCAAACTTGAGACCGTCGGCCCGTGTCAAACACGGGCCTGCGTCTCGAAGTAGCAGACCCCCATCCCGCGCATGACTTTGACCGCAAGGTAATTCAACTCGTTCGTGTCGGTGCAGCCGCCCGTCCAGCCGATGCCCTCGCAGCGGTTGACCACGAGACCGCCCTCGTCACGCTCGACGAACGTCTCGTCGCGCGTCCGTTTCACCTTGCGCGCGATTTCGTCGAACGCCTGCTCCCAAGGGATGTCTTCCCAGTGGTCAGAGCCGGGGCGACGCACCTGCGGCTTCGTCAGGCGGCGCTCATTGAGGATGTCCTGTTCGAGCGAAGCGCCCTTCGGGCAGAGCGTGCCGCGATTAATCGGGTGGTCGGGGTCGCCTTCGACGTGGACGACCTGCGGGACGGCGTTCTTCGACTTGTCGCCGAGCGTGTGGATGATGACGCCGCAACTGACGGAGCAGTAAGGGCAGGTCGAGCGCGTTTCGCTCGTGCGCGCAATCTTTAACCCTTGCGTCTGCGCGCGCACCGGCGCGAGGTCGAAGCCGAAGGCCGAGACCGCTCCGCCTCCGGCTATCGTCGTCTTGAAGAAGGTTCTTCTATCCATACCGTTTCTCCTTGCAGAGAGAAGGGGGCATGAAGCTTGCGGGCGCGGGGAGCGCACGAATCGGGCCGACGACTGCGTTGGGTTTGAAAATAACTCTTATGAACTATGAATTAAGTAGAAAATATGCCCGACGGGCATTGATGTCAACTGTATTTAGGTCACTCCCTAAAACGTGCGGAGCGACGCCGTCACACGCCCACCAAGTTCAACTCAATCTTCATGTAGCCGTGTTCGTGCGCCCACACGTCGAGCGCCGCCGCCGCGACTTCGTCCACCAGCGGGACGGCGAGGCCGAGTCGCGTCAGGTCAACGCCCTTGATGTAGTGCTGACAGGCGTCGCACGCTTCCACTCGGACGTGCTCAAACTCAGGCGATTGAAAATAACCGAGCTTCGCGGGCCGCTCCTCGCCGCAACTCGCGCAGACGACACGACGGAAAGGCCACGCCGTGAGACACGTCGAACAGACGAGGCCGCGCCCCCCGCCGTCCGCACCCGGCTCGGAGGTGTGTAGGAAGCTGACCTGCGGCTTGCCTGCGCAGAAGGGGCAGCGGCCCTCGCGCCTCTCCAAATCTCTATCGAGCGGCCGCGCGCCCGTCTCCGCGAGCCAGCGCGCGTAAGGCTGCAACAGAGCCTTGGCGAAGAAATTCGTGTCTGAAGGCGCGCGCCATTGTTCGCGAAGAGCGTCGTCAATTTCGCCTTCGCCCGCGCGCTGTAGCGCACGCGCTTCTTCCACCAACGCCGGCGGCCCGCTCGCAGCGACGGCGCGGAGCAGGCCGGGCATCATCGACCTAACGACGGGCAAATCTTCCTCAAGCGCGCCCGAAGGAAGCCACCCCTTTCGACCGCGAAGATATTCGTAAGCTTCCTTCTGCGCGCGCAGCAGCGTCGCGTAAAACGTCAGCAGTTCCCTCGCCGCTTCGCTCCGTGCGGCGAGTTGCTCGGCCCTCCGTATCTGCGTGTCCCATGATTCCTTCGTCATCGAAGCTGCTTCACAACGACTTCAAGTATTCGACCAAGTCCCTCTTCTCCTGCTCCGAGAGATTTAAACGCTTGAAGTTGTTGTAGTGGTTGACGACGTCGAGCAGAGTGGCGAAGCGACCGTCATGGTAGAAGCCGCCCTTCATGTGTGCGAAGAGGCCGCGCAAAGGTGCCGTGCGGTACGTCTTGTCGGGCGAGCGGTTCGACTGGAAATCGTCGATGCCTATGTCCTCGGGCTTGTGCGCGTTCCAGCCCGGCTCGGTAAAGAGCGGCGGGACGTGGCACTGCGCGCACTGCGCCTTGCCGTTGAAGATGGCCTCCCCGCGCCCGGCCGCCGCGCGGTCGAAGCTGCCTTCCGGCGGCCGTGGGGTCGGGATGGCGAGCTGGTAAAAATGGAGCGCGGCGAGCTTCGACGTAATCATGTCATTCGCGCTCCGCTTGTTGCCGAGACCCGCGCGAGCGGCGAGCGGGTACTGCTCGGCGTTGTTCAGACGCTCGTCGAAGAAGTTGCCCTGACCCTGCAACTCAAGGTTGGCGACGAAGGCGTTCCAGTAGGTCGTCGTGCCCCAGCCGCCCGTCCAAGTGTGCAGGTTGATGCCGGCCATCCCGAACGCGGGCGGGATGAGCGTCGCGGCGGGCTTGCCGTCCGGGCGAAACGCTTTGCCGTCGAGGTTCAGCTCGGCGTCGAACTTCCCCGGCCCCCAACTGGCGAGCACCTTCTTGACCGTCGCCTCGTCAACCTGTAGGTGACTGGTGAACGCGGAGAGGTCTGGGGCCATCGAGATGATTGCGCCGACGTTGAGGTCGCGGTTCGGCCAGCCGTCGAGCCGTCGGCCGACGCCCGGCATGAAGGCGTCGTCCACGGTCGAGTGACAGACGGCGCAACTGAGGCCGATGGTTTGCAGACGCCCTTCACGGTTGAATGTGCCTTTGACGCCGACGACCGAGTTGAGCTTGAGCAGTTCGAGCGTGGTCGCGGGGTCGTCCAGATTCACCTTGCCCGCTTTTATCTGCGCGACGAGCGAGGCGGGCAGCGCGTCCATGTCAACTTTCAGGCCGACGGCGAGCGCGGCCTTCGGGCTCAGGCCCGCGCCCACGCCCCCAAACTTCTCGCCCTGAATCGCCTGATGGAGCTTGAGCTTGTCGCCCCAGAAGACCTCGTCGCCGAAGGTGTCGAAGCGGAAAATCTGCCTGCCCTCTTCGAGCATCCGCTGCGCGTTACTGCTAATCTGAGCGTCGAAGCCCGCCTCTCTTCCGCCTCCGCGCTCGCGGCCGCGCTCAGACTGGCCGAGACCTTTATCGGCCAGATAGAGCACTCCGAGGACGACGAACACCAGCAGCGTAAACGTCTTCGCAAGCTTTACGGCCCGCGCGACGGTCGAGGCTCCGCCGTCACGGCTTCTGCTTTCAGGTTGAATGTCGGGGGGCGAGTTGGTTTGCTCCATGTTGGCTTCCATCTTCCTTCACCTCCTCCCGGAATTAGGAAAGACCAAAGAACTCTGTCTTGGCAGTAAGCGAGGCGAGGCACGAGACATCACGACTTTGCGCCCGTGCTGTGTCGGTGCTACGGTCTACTCTAGTCGACTAATTTGCAAACGGGGATGTTCAGAGGGAATCACTTTTAGGATAGTCCCTAAAACTGGAAATGTAAAGAGGTGAAATTATGACCGTGCCGGAGGGTTTTAAAGGCTTGCGCTTCCCTTGTGAATGCGTCTCGTCCAGACGCGGCGGCTACAGCGAGCCGTGGGCCTCGGTCGCGAAGAACAAGCTCCTGCCCGACGGCACGAAGGAGGAGGTTCTGAACCTCGTCGCTCAGGAGCCGAGGACAATCTCCCAACTCGCGGACGCGCTCGGACTCTCCGCGCCGAGCGTCTATACGCACGTTAGCGACATGCTCAAGAGCGAGCTTTTGCGCGAGGCCGCCGAGTGGGAGAAGACCCACCCGGCGGAGCGTTACTACGAGCCGAACTTCCCCGTCATCAAGGCGGAGGAGGCCGCCGAGCTGTGCGAACTCTGCGACGACTTGGCGTCGAAGGTGGCCGACCTTTTCAGGAAGCACCGGCGGAAGTTGGAGAAAGTTTTCCGCGAAACCCCACTGGCGGAACGTGGTTGGGATTTCGCCGAGGTGGCTCAATACGTCTTCGCGAGTGTGCAGCGCGGCGCAAGAGAGATGCTTGAACAGGACGGCACGCTCACGCCCCCTAAGACGCACCAGAACGGCATCGAATGGGTGTTTTGGGCGGAGGAGCCTAAAGCGGATGCGAACAAATAGCGTGACTCTAATAATCAGAGATTGAAGCCTTTTGTCTGCTCAGAACGAAGTTTGCGGCATGTGATTCGCCCTTTAAAGAGTGGCGTCTCTGACGGCGTATGTAACCGTACAAATCGGTCGCCGGAGCCATTTTGGTCGTATGTTTTGAGGACAACTTTGTCTCCCTCTGAAGGCCAGTAGACGCGATTCGGGCGGGCAGTTGATATGGCGGTTAAAGAGCACAATTTACCCGCAGGCGACGACGCGGAAAAGACTCTGGCGTCGCCGCGCTTCGACGAAAAGACGGCGGAGAAGGCGCGACCCGTCGTGCCTTTAGAGCCGGTCGCCGCACCCGCAGCCGAGGACGCGGCGGGCCACACGCGCAGGCCGCGCGGGCTGATACTCGCGGCCGTCTTGTCCGCAGCTTTGTCGGCGGGGGCGACCGCTCTCTACTTCAACACCGGGACGACCGCGCCTCCGGCCGCGCCGCAAATCTCGACGGGGAGTGCGCCTGCGGAAGAAGCGGCCCCGGCCTCGACTGAGCAAGTACGTGATGACGGCTCCGACGATGTCTCAGGGGAATCGGGCGACGCGCCGCGAACGCCTGAGAGTCAGGCCGCGCCGCCCGTGTCTGCCGGGCCTGAAAGGGTTGAGCGCGAAGAGGCAGAGCGACGCGGTCGGGATGAAGACGGGCGGGATGATGAAAAACGTGCCGAGCACGCGCGCAGGGCGGACGAGCGTCTCCGCCGCGATGAGGAGAAGGCCGCCGAGCGCGAGCGTAAAGAGGCCGAAAAAAAGATTGCGCGCGGTCGCGAATCGGAGAAGCGCGGGCAGCGTAAGGCGCGGCTCGTTGACGTAATAACCGCAGGGCCGAGACCTTAGAGAAAACCCTCTCAACCCCCCTGAGCGCCACAAACTCACCTTCATCAAAATAGAAGCCGCTTAATCAAAAAGAGAAGTCGCGGAAAACCTGCGGGGACGCCCGCCGGTCTCTTACATAACAACTCCCGGCGTACTTTTTAGCACCGCGCGGCATCAAAAAAACTTACAGGCTTGACGAGTCGGGCGCACCGCCTTAAGCGCCCACCCGCCGAGCCATTTCTGTATCAAGGGGAAAACCTCGCGTGAACGAAAAACGAAGGACAGGCCGCGCCGCGCTCGTCGCCTTTCTGCTCTGCACGCTCGCGGCGGCCGTGATGCTTTTGGGCGGCCCGAGGCGCGCGCGCAGGGTTTTCGCGCCTTCGGCCCTCGACCCCGTGCCCGCCTCGTCGGCCTCGGCCGAGCAGACGCCTTGGCACTTGGCGGCCAAGCGTGTGACGGAAGACCGGGGCGAGCCGACGGGCCGTCAGGCGAAGGTCGAAGTGCCTTCGCAGCTA
>DASUNL010000466.1:0-3057 GCA_036277175.1 Pyrinomonadaceae bacterium
GCTTCGGAGACCTCCTGTGGCGCGCCCGGATGAGCGGGACGCGAAAAGTCGAAAACCCGGCCCATGTTTTTACGGCCGCGCGCGCCCGTTTGTTTGACGAAAAGCAGTTGGCAGCATTCTACGGGCGTGCGCGGCGGGCGCGCAAGCCGCACCAACGAGGGCGCGCGCGGGCGGCGGCCCGGCCCTCGGGCGTTGTGCGGCGGGCGAGTTGTTTCGCAGTTGTAAAATTTTCGGGGGCTTCGGGCGCGCAACCTTGCCGCCCCTTGGCTCATCAATTAAACTACCGTCAAGCCGTCCGTCCGGCGGTCGCGTGAAGACAGGTCGGTCTCGCCTACTTGAAGGCAAGCCGGGCCTGTTTGTTTTATCAAGGTCAAAGAGGTCTATCCGTGAAGAAAAGATTTGCCTCAGCGTCGCTCGCGTCGCTCGCCATTCTCGCCCTCTCGATTCCGACTTTCGTCATCGCGCAGCAGCAGCCCGCGCCGCAGCCGCAGCAGCGGCGAGAGGGCGGCGCGGCCGCCTCGTCGAACCCTTCGACGACGGGTCGCGGCGCGCGCCCGACGCGCCCGCGCTTCGAGCCTTCGACCGCCACCGAGGGCATCGAGGCCGACGTCGCCGAGGCGCTCACCGTCATCGAGGAGAACTACGTTGACGGCGCGAAGATCGACTACAACAACGTCTTCAAGTCGTCGATTATCGGCATGCTGCGCTCGCTCGACCCGCACTCGAATTTCTACGACGCCAAGGAGTTCGAGGAGCTGCGGGCCGACTGGCGCTCGGAGTACTACGGCATCGGCGCGACCATCGGCGACCGCCGCGTCGAGGAGACCACAGACACCTACATCCTCGCGACCTTCGAGGAGACTCCGGCGTGGCGCGCGGGCCTTCGCTTCGGCGACAAGATCGTCGAGGTCGACGGCCAATCGATGAAGGGCAAGGCTTCGGGCGAGGTGCGCGACCGCCTGCGCGGCCCGCGCGGCTCGACCGTCCGGCTCACCGTCGAGCGCGCGTCGAACGGCAACAAGGAGACGGTCGAGATTACGCGCGACGCCGTCCACCAATCGACCGTCCCCGACTCCTACATCATCCGCCCCGGCGTCGGCTACATCGACATGACGCGCGGCTTCAACTACGACACGGCCGAGGAGTTCGCGCTCGCCGTCCAGAAGTTGAAGGCGAAGGGCGCGGGCTCGCTCGTCATCGACCTGCGCGGCAACGGCGGCGGGCTGCTCGATCAGGCCGTGAAGGTGGCCGAGCAGTTCTTGGCCAAGGATCAGCCCATCCTGACGCAAAAGGGTCGCGGGCGTCGCGGCGGCGTGGCCGAGCGCGAGTACCGTTCGGAGAACACTTCGCCCGACAACTCGACCATCGTCGTGCTCGTCAACCGGGGGACGGCCTCGGCCTCCGAGATTGTCGCCGGCGCTTTGCAGGATCACGACCGCGCGCTCATCGTCGGCGAGACCTCGTTCGGCAAGGGCCTCGTCCAGTCAATCATGCCGCTCGACTACGGGACGGCGCTCACGCTGACGACGACGAAGTACTACACGCCGTCGGGCCGACTCCTCCAGCGCGACTACTCGAACACGACCTACTACGACTACATCTCGCGCGGCGGCATCGGCCGTCAGGACGAGGCCGACGAGTCGGGGCAGGTGGACACGAACGCGACGCCGAAAGGCCCGGAGAGTTTGACCGACACGGGGCGGAAGATTTACGGCGGCGGCGGCATCGCGCCCGACGAGGCCGTCAAGCCCCGCCTCATCAACGCGCCGCAGCAGCGCCTCTTAGACCCGGTCTTCGCGTTCGCGCGCGAACTCGTCAACGGCCGCATCGCGGGCTTCGAGTCCTACAAGGTGCAGAAGGCAATTGACTTCGAGCACAACCTACTGCCGACGGACTTCGTCATGGACGACAAGGTCTACAATGCGTTTAAGGCTTACGTCGCGTCGAAGGCGCAAATCTACAAGATGACCGAGGCGCAGCTCGACAAGCAGCGCGAGTTCATCACGCGCCAGCTCCGCTACGACCTCGCCACGGCCGCCTACGGCACGGTCAAGGCGACGCAGGTGCTCGTCTCCGAAGACCCGCAGGTCACGAAGGCCATCGAGCTTCTGCCGCGCGCGCGCGACCTCGCCGCGACCGCGCAGCAGCGCAGCCGCAGCCAGAAGGAGCGCGAGAACGAAGAGTAAAAGCTGAGACAACGGTCAGCACCGCCTGCCGCAAGCGGGCGGGTTTTGAAGACGAAGGGCGTCGAGCGAGTGATTCGCTCGACGCCCTTCGAGTTTTTAGCGCGCGCACGTAAGAGCGCGTCGCGTCGTCAGTGCTTCTATTAGTCTTTGCCCGTCTGGCTGTGCGGGGCGTCGACCGGCTTCGACTCGGGCGAGCCGCGCTGCCGCAGGAAGATAGAGAGGATGACCATCGAGCCGACGGCAAGGAATTCGCTCTGCCAGTTCTGCAACGACTCGAACCAGAAGCGCGAGGTCGCCATGTAGCCGAACGTCGTCACGCGCTCTGATTGCCCGTGCGCGGACTGCTCCTCGTTGTAGTGGCGCGCGCCGCCCGCCGCGTGGAGTAGGAAGCAGGCGAGGAAGAGCAGGAGGAAGGCGAGCGAGAGCGAGTGCTCGTAGACTCGAAGGACGAGGCCGCCCCGGCGCACGGGCCACGGCGCGTCCTTCTTGTTGCGCGACAGGCGCGGGTCGCGGTCGACCGGCTCCTTCTCGTCGAGCTTCTTCGACTCGGCCGACCCCTTCTGGTAGAGGATGGCCGTCAGGGCGACGAACAGAAACATCTGGAGGAACTCCGACTCCCAGTTCTCCATCGTCGCCTCGACGAAGTGCGGCGTCGCGAGATACTCGGCGTAGGTCACGGCGCTCTGCCCGTGCTCGCGCTGGTCTTCATTGTACTCGCGGTATCCGAAGTAGCTTTGGCCGAAGATGAAGGTGAAGAAGAAGAGCCCCAGCCAGACGAGCGAGAGGCCGTTCTCGCGGAAGAAACGTCTCATGGCTTTTAACCCCCGACTAATCGCCCCTGCTAATCATCAGCGTGATGACGACGAGCGCC
>DASUNL010000467.1:0-6470 GCA_036277175.1 Pyrinomonadaceae bacterium
GGCTTGAACTTGAAATCCAGAGTGCTCTGAATCTCCTCTTCGAGCTGCGCCACCTGATCGGGCGAGACCTCTCTCTCCTTCTCCGTCAGCACGAGCTTGCTGAACTCGTCGAGCGGCGACGGCTCGAACTTCTGCTCGACGAAGCCGACCTGCACGGTCTGCGCAACTTGCGTCTCTTCGCCGCCGCCGTCGGGCGTCTCGGCCGTCACGACGGACGCGACCTGCTGCCGCTGCTCCTGCATCTGCTGGAGCGGAACCTCGATGCGATAAATGCGCTCGACGAGTTGCAGATAGTACTGCTCAAGGCGCGGCAGCCCGCGCACGTTGAGGCCCGACTCAAGAATGACGTCGACGGCCTTGTCGAACTCGTCGCGCGCCTGCACGCGCTTGCCGTCGGCGAGGTTCAGTTCGCCCTGTTTGAAGTGGCTCTCGGAGCGCGCGATGATGTTCTGGATGCGCGGGTCTTCACGCTCGATCTCGTTGGGCGTCTGGCGGAGATATGATTGCGAAGCGACCTGCGCCACGGCCGGGGTGACAAGAAAAGCGGCCGACAGCGCGGCGCTCGTCAACAGACGGGGGAGGCTCGTGTTCTTCAATCGTTGATCTCCTTATCGAGGCTAAAGCGAATCCACGATGGCGGCCCCACCGAGGAAGCGGGGCCGCACGAGCGGCATCCACTACGTTTACAGAAGAGGAATTATTACTGAGTCCCGAAACTGGCCTCGGCCGCGTGGGCGACTCCCGTTCGCTGCGGGAGTTGGCCGAAAGCCTCAAACCCTCGCCGAGGGTATCACACGCTTTTTCGGGGTGTCAAACTTATCTACTTGCAAATAAAAGGCGAACGGGCCGGCGTTTCCACCCTTCAAAGGCCCCTCCGCGCCTACTTAAAGATGCCCCCCACGTGGCATCGGTTGGCTTCCGCCGGGGCTAAATTTGACACCCCTAAGTCGTTGAAAAGAGTACTTTTACCGCCTGCCCCGGCGCTCGCGGCCACGCCCCTGCCAGCGACCGCCTTCAGACGCCCGGAGGCGGGACGACCGTCTGCGGTCGCGCGCCCCGGACGGCCGCCGTCGCGGGTTTCGCGGCCGGCTCCTTCAGGGCCTCTCGGAACACGTCGCGGACGTGCTCGGCGAAGACGAACTCGATGTCGCCGAAAAGCTCCTTCGGTATCTCGTCCATGTCGCGCCGGTTCAACGCCGGCAGGATAATCTTCGAGACGCGCACGCGCCGCGCCGCCAAGACCTTCTCTTTCACGCCGCCGACCGGCAAAACGTTCCCGCGAAGTGTTATCTCTCCGGTCATCGCCACGTCTTTGCGGACGGCGCGCTGCGCGAGGACGGAGACCATCGCCGTCGCGAGCGTCACGCCCGCCGACGGCCCGTCCTTCGGAATCGCGCCCTCGGGGATGTGGATGTGTATGTCGTACTTGTCGAAATCATCTTCGGGGATGCCGAGTTCGCGCGCGCGCGACTTGGCGTAAGAATACGCGGCCTGCGCCGACTCCTTCATCACGTCGCCGATCTGCCCGGTGAGTGAGAGGCCGCCTTTGCCCTTCGTCCTGAGCGCCTCGAAGAAGAGCACATCGCCGCCCGTCGCCGTCCACGCGAGGCCGGTGGCGACGCCTATCTGGTCGCGCTTCAAAATCTCCTCGGGCATCACCTTCGGCGCGCCGAGGAACTCGTGCAGGTTCTTCGGCGTGACGCGGACGGTTTCGTTGCGACCCTCGGCGATGCGCCGCGCGACCTTGCGACAAATCGTCCCTATCTCGCGCTCGAACTGTCGCAAGCCCGCTTCCTGCGTGTACTGCTGGATGATGGCGGCGAGCGCCTTCTTCGAGACGTTTAAGTCGCGCGCCGTGATGCCGTTCTCTTCAATCTGTTTCGGCATGAGGTGTCGGCGCGCGATTTCGACCTTCTCCTCTTCCGTGTAGCCCGCGAGTCGGATGACCTCCATGCGGTCGCGCAGCGCGGCCTGCACCGTGTCTAAGACGTTCGCGGTCGTCATGAACATCACGTTCGAGAGGTCGAAGGTGACGCCGAGGTAGTTGTCGCGGAAACTGTTGTTCTGCTCCGGGTCTAAGACTTCGAGCAGGGCCGACGACGGGTCGCCGCGAAAGTCCGCGCCGACCTTGTCTATCTCGTCGAGCATGATGAGCGGGTTGTTCGTCGCGGCCTGTTGCAAAGCCTGAATGATGCGGCCGGGCATCGCGCCGACGTAAGTGCGCCGGTGTCCGCGTATCTCGGCCTCGTCGTGTAGGCCGCCTAAAGAGAGGCGGACGAACTTGCGGTCGAGGGCGCGCGCAATCGAGCGACCGAGACTTGTCTTTCCGACGCCCGGCGGGCCGACGAGACAGAGTATCGAGCCTTTCGGCTTCTCCTTGAGCTTGCGCACGGCGAGCGCCTCGACGATGCGCTCCTTGACCTTCTCCAAGCCGTAATGGTCTTCGTCGAGAATCTGCTGAGCCTTCAAGAGGTCGAGGTTGTCGGTCGAAGACTTTGACCAAGGCAGGTCGGTCATAATCTCCATCCAGTTACGCAAGGTCGCCGTCTCGGCCGCGTCCGGGTGCATGCGCTCAAGCTTCTTGAGTTGACGCAACGCTTCTTCTTCGGCGTGCTTCGGCATCGCGGCCGACTCTATCTTTTCGCGGAACTGCGCAATCTCTTCGGCCAGCTCATTGCCCTCGCCCAACTCCGACTGGATGGCCTTCATCTGCTGCCGCAGATAAAACTCGCGCTGAGTCCTGTCCATGTCGGCGCGCGCCTGCGTGTTTATCTCTTGCTGGACGGTCAGCACCTCAATCTCTTTGTTGAGAAGCTCGTTGACGCGGCGCAGGCGGGCCGTCGCGTCGGCGATGTCCAAGACGCTCTGCGCGTCCTCGACTTTGAGTTCGAGGTTCGAGGCGGCGAGGTCTGCGAGTCGGCCCGGCTCGTCCAAGTTCGCGACGATTGCCATCACTTCGGGCGAGATGTTTTTGCCGAGGTTGGCGGCCTTCTCCATCGAGGCGCGGACGTTTCGGACGAGCGCCTCGACTTCGAGCGAGTTGGGCGGGACGGTCGGCTCGGAGAGCACGCTCAGGCGAGCCTTCAAGTATTCGCCGTCGGTCACTTCCTCGACGCGCGCGCGCGCCAACCCCTGCACCAAAATCCTGATGCGCCCGTCGGGGAGTTTGAGCATGCGCATGATGACGGCGACCGTGCCCGTCTGGTAGAGGTCTTCGCCGGCGGGCTCCTCCTTGTCGAGGTCGCGCTGCGAGACGAGGAGAATCATGCGGTTCTCGCCGAGCGCCTCGTCGACGGCGCGAATCGACTTCTCGCGCGAGACGAAGAGAGGGACGATCATGAATGGGTAGATGACGATGTCGCGCAGAGGCAAAACGGGCAGCGTCTCGGGTATCTGCAACTGCTCGGCCCCGCCCGGCGCGGCGACGCCCTCGACCTCGCCGTCGAGGCCCTCGGTGATGTTTGTGATTGCTGGCATGATGGCTCCCCCCTCGTCCTCTCACTTAAACGACTATGACTTCAGTCAGATTACTCTCGCGGCCTCACTCACCGCCCGCGCTGACCGCAATCTTGAACTCGCGCCCGCGCCGCTCCTTGAGCTTCGGCAGGCGGACGACGAGCAGCCCGTCTCTCAACTGGGCCGTCGCGTCCTGCGCGCGGACGGGCCAGCGCAAGGGGACGGCGCGCGCGAACTCGCCGTAGAAACGTTCGGTGCAGAGGTGTGACGTGACGCCGCGCTGCACTCCCTTGCGTTTGCGCCCGGCGACGTGGAGGTGCGAGTTCGTCAGCGTGACCTCGACGGCGTCGGCGCGCACGCCCGGAAGCTCTACCTGCACGACGACCTCCTCGCACGTCTCGCACACGTCGACGGGCGGCAGCCAACCGCCCGGCGCGTGCGGCGCGACCATCTCGGCCGCTTCCTCCAACGCCGCGAACAGGCGGCCGACGCGCGCCCGCATGCGCTCCAACTCGATGCGCTCAAGCCCTGTGACGCGCGGCCTCATAAAAACAGTGACGAGTGACGAGTGACGAGTGACGAGTTAAAGACAAGCCTTTAACTCGTTACTCGTCACTGCTTTTTCGGTGCTCCGGAGCGTGCGCGCACCAGAGTCTTTAGCTCGTGCATGAACTCGGACACGTCCTCGAACTCAAGGTAGACGGAGGCGAAGCGCACGTAAGCGACCTTGTCGAGTTCCTTGAGCCGCCGCATGATCATCTCGCCGACCTTCGAGGTCGGGCGCTCGCGCTCGGGCGACTCCTGCACGTACTTCTCGATGGAGTTGACGATGGCGTCGAGCTTGGCCGAAGGCACGGGCCGCTTCTCGCAGGCGCGAAGCAGTCCAGCCATCACCTTGTTGCGGTCGAACGGCTCGCGACGCCCGTCCTTTTTGACGACCATGTAGGGGATTTCGTCAATGCGCTCGTAGGACGTGAATCGCCGCTCGCAGCGCAGGCATTCGCGCCGCCGCCGAATCGCCTCGCCCTCGCGCGACTCTCGCGAGTCAACCACCTTGTCTTCCAAATATCCGCAGAACGGGCATTTCATAAACCCACTCCGTCAAGTTGAAGATGAGAAGGCTTCCCGACGACCGACACCCTCATGTTCTCTCTCCCCGCCCGACGTGACGAGCGCGCGCAGACGCGCCAAGGTGACTCCGCCACGCAGGAAATAGTAGACGCCGAACGGGAGCGCCGCGCCGAAGACGACGAGGTGGAGCACGATGGTCGCGGCCTTCGCCTCCGTCTCGGCGACTCCGAGATATGCCGTCAGCCCGTAGGCCGTCGCGGCGTGATACGTCCCGGCCGCGCCGCCCGGCGTCGGCACAAGCGACCCGATGAGCGACCAGCCGAGGACGAAGACCGTCTCGCTTATGCCGAGTCGCAAGCCGAACGCGCGAAGCGTCAGCATGTTCGCGAGCGTAATCGCCGCCCACAGAGCGGCCGTCCAACCGGCCGTCACCAGAAGCTCGCGCGCGTCCGTCAAAACCGAGAGCGTGCGCGCCAGTTGCCCGACGAGTCCCGTCACGATTCGCCCGACGCGCGCCAGAGACTTCGGCCCGCGTTCGAGCCGCGCGTCGAGCCACGCGACCAGAGTGTCGGCGTGCCCGCGCAGCCAGATGAGTAAGCCTACGCCGACGACCGCGCCGCCCAAAAGAATCAGACCCGCCTCCCGCACGCGCGCGAAAGAGTTCGCGTCCGCGCCGGGCAGACGCAAAAACAGCAGGTTGGCGGCGAACAGGATGATGACGGCCGCCATGTCGTAGAGACGCTCGACGGCGATGGTCACGAACGACGGGCCGGGCTTCACCTCCGGGTCGCGCAGAGCGAGGTAGGCGGGCCGCAAGACCTCGCCCACGCCGCGCCCGACGAGGAAGATTGCGCCGAAGCCGACGGTCGTGGCGGCGAACGTCTCGCGCAAGCGAGCGCCGGGCGCGAGCGGCTTAAGGAATGCGCGCCAGCGCAGGGCGCGTATCAAATAAGTGAGCCAGATGAGGACGACCGAGACGGCGATGAGTCGCCAGTCGGCCCTCGCAATCGAGGCCGAGACCTCCGCCCAGTCGAGGTTGCGCCCGAACCACCACAGGAGGAGCGCGGCGAAGAGGCTCAAGGCGGCGAATTTCAGAACTTTACGCAAGCTGACCCTTAGTTACTCCACGGCCCGACTCGACGCCCCCCGGCGACCGTCCTTATTTGACTTCGTCTCACGGCCCACACAAGATATAGTGCAACGCACGTTAGGCTATAATAGTTTCGCGAAGGGGCGCAAGGCAGCCGCCCGGTTTGGCGGGAACTTTGCCCCGACGCCCGTCGTAATCCCGCATTGACCAAGGGGTTTTCGACTACCCCGGCGGCCCGACGCTAGAGTCTTAAAAGGCGGCGGGGACGGCGGAAAGGGGCGCGAGGTGGGAGTAGCGAAGGCGGTGACGGTCGGCGAAGGAGCTGAGCTGGTCAGGAAGTGCCGCGCGGGCGACGGCGCCGCGTGGGAGGAGATTGTGCAGACCTTCTCGCGCCGCATCTACAACCTCGCCTACCGCTTCACCTCCCGCACCGACTCGGCCGAAGACTTAACGCAAGAGGTTTTCGTCCGCGTCTACCGCTCGCTCGACCAGTACGACCCCAAGCAGGGCGACTTGCAGAACTGGCTGATGCGCCTCGCGCGTAATTTGATAATCGACGACTACCGGCGTCGCCAGCGCGCCCCGCAGGATACGCAGGCTGAAGACCTCGAAGGCCACGCCTACCACCTGCGCGCGGCCGGCGGCTCGCCGCAACGCGAGCTTGAGCGGCGCGAGTTGGGCGCTCAAGTCCAAGCGGGCATCGACAAGCTGCCGCCCGACTTGCGCACGTGCGTCATCCTGCGCGACATCGAGGAGCTGAGTTATCAGGAGATTGTCGACCTCCTGAAGATTCCCGAGGGGACTGTGAAGTCGCGCATCAACCGTGGGCGCATCGAGCTGGCGAAAATCCTGC
>DASUNL010000468.1:0-6954 GCA_036277175.1 Pyrinomonadaceae bacterium
CGTCACGCGCGCGGCGAGCGTATCGCGGTAGGCGTCGGCGAGCAGAGGGTTCCGCGCCTCGGCCTCTTTGAGCGCGCGCCGCTCCGCGGGCTTTAGCTCCGACATGAACCACGACAGCTCGTCGGCCGTGACTCCGTCCGAGGCGAGCCGCGCGCGCAAGTTGCGCTCCCAACGCCGACGGTAGAGGAGCATGAAGATGATGACGAGCAGCCCGACGAAGGAGCCTGCGGCGAGCGAGACGAGCGTGAGCAGCATGTAGACGGCCGCCTCGGCGTCCGCGTTGAAGTATTGCCAGAGGAAGTAGAAGGGGACGGGCAGGGCGACAATCAGGAAGGCGAGCCACGGCGCGGCGCGCAGCAGTTTAGCCATCGCGCGCTCGCCCGCCGTCAATTTCGACGTCCGTCTGGTCACGGTCAACAAAGTCTCCACACGTCGAATCCGCCAGAAAAGAGGCGCGCGGGGCAACCACCGGCGCGCGCGCGCCTTCTGAGGATTTAACGAGCCAAAGGGTCTTGACCTTCAACCTAACACGAAAATTCGGCCCGCGAAAGCCGCGCCCGCCGTGCGCTTCGGCGGTCGCGAACGGTTATAATGGCATCGGCGACATAACGGTAGTTCGAGCCTTTCGACTGGAGGAGCGATGAGAGCCGGATTGAGAAGGGCGGCGCTTACGTCTTTACTGATGCTCGTCTGCGCGGCGCAGGCGGCGACGGCGCAACAGAGCGCGGCGGCGGGCGAGGGCGGCGGCGGCGGGCGGCGCACCGTGCGCAGCGTCACGATTCCCGTCACCGTCAAGTTGCGCGAGCAGCGCGACTCGCAGCAACAGGAGCTGCGCTACATCGAGACGCTTCTGGTCTTCGAGGACGACGAGCCGCAGGAGATTCTCACCACGCGCGGCGCGCCGCAGTCGCCGCTCACGCTCGCCGTGCTCATTCAGGACGATCTGGTCTCGACCGTCGGCTCGGAGGTCTTGCGCCTCGGCGACTTCATACGCCGCCTGCCGCAGGGGTCGCGCGTGATGGTCGCCTACCTGCGCGCCGGCTCTCTACAGGTGCGGCAGAAGTTCACCAACGACCTTGAGCGCGCGGCCGACGCCTTGCGCATCCCCATCGGCGCGGCGTCGGCCGCGCCCTTCAACCCTTACGACCTGACGCGCGACGCGCTCAAGCGTTTCGACGGCCAGCCAGTCGGCCGCCGCGCCCTGATTCTCGTCAGCGACGGCGTCGACCTCTCGCGCGGCGCGAGCAACTCGACGCCCAGCACGAGCGTCGACCTTCAGCGCGCCATACAGGACGCGCAGCGGCGCGGCGTCGCCGTCTACAGCATCTACGCGCCGACGGCCGGCGGCATGACCGACGCGCGGCGCACCTTCGTCGGCAGCGGCCAAGGCTCACTCAACCGACTCTCCGAAGAGACGGGCGGGCACGCCTTCATTCAAGGCACGAGCGCCCCCGTCAGTTTCGACCGCTACGTGCGCGAGATAGACACTCTGCTCTCCCGCCAGTTCGCGCTCACGTACCTTTCGACGCACACGGGCAAAGGCTTTCATCGCATACGTGTCGCGTCAGACCTGACCGACGGCAGCATCCATTACCCCTCGGGTTACACGCGCTGACCACGCGCCGCGACATGCTTGCGGCCTCATCCGACGCGCACACGCGCGCGTCTGCCGCCACGTCCGCGCCTCAAAAAGTCCATCCGCGATGCAAAGTTTTTAACAAGCGCACATAAACCCTTTAGAAGCGCACCCGACTTCAGAACTCTTCTGTTGCAATCCCCCGGACGCGAGGTTAATCTCACGCGCCATGAGCGCCTCCTCGCCGGGCTTTACCCCACGACACACGCCGGCTCCGGCGCTCTAAATCAGACAAAGGTATCAAGCAGAACTGCGCAGCTCGCGCCAACGTCTTTCAATCACGACAGGTGTCGGGGACGCGGAATATCTATCGACGGCAGGAGACGGCTTGCCCCACGTGAACATGACGCACGAGATGCTTTATCAAGTCGGCGAGACCGCCTTAAGCCCGAGCGAGCGGGCGCGCCCGAGTTGCGAGCTTGCAAGGGCGCGTGAGCCGGAGGAGCAACGGCAGCCGGCAGAGATGTTGAGATGCGCGCTGGTCGAAGCCTCCGCGAATCGCTTCAACGACGCCTTACGCATCTTGAACGAGGCGTCGCCGCTATTTGAAAACTCCGAAAATCACGCGCTCGCCGGGAAGTTCCATGACGCGCGGGCCTTCGTTCTAAAGAACCTCGGGAGCTTGGAGCAGCGCGACGACTACACGGAGCGCGCACTGAGCGAATACGCGGCCGCCGGTCGTCAATTCGAGCGGGCGGGGCACACGCGCAGGCATGCGTGCGTCGAGAGTAATTTAGGATTCATGCTCTCAGGCGTGGGGAGATACGCGGAGGCCCACGAGCGCCTCGACCGCGCGCAGGCGCTCTTCACGACGCTCAAAGACAACGTCAGTCTGGCGCAGTTGGACGAGACTCGCGCGCGAGTCCTGTGTGCGGAGGGGAAGGTGGCGGAGGCCGAAAGGGTCGTCAGGTCGGCCGTCAGGAGGCTCGAAGAGGGGGGCGAGCAGACGCTTCTGGCGTCGGCTTTAACGACGCACGGGGTGACGCTCGGGCGTCTGGGGAAGTACGAGCGTGCGAGGCTCGCCCTGCGCAGCGCGTTGGAGATTGCGCGCCACGCGGGCGACGCGGAGGGCGCGGGGCTGGCGGGGCTCGCGGCCATAGAGGAGTTGGACGACTACCTCTCGAACGAAGAGTTGTCGGCGACCTTCGAGGTCGCGGCGGAGTTGCTCGCCGGGTCGCGGAGCGTCGAGACGCACAAGCGTCTGGCTTCGTGCGCGCGCCGCGTGCTCTTCCTCGCGCACCTGCGCCCCGCCCCGCCCGACTGGACGAACTTCTCCTTCAAGGAGGCGCTCAGGCGTTTCGAGGCGGGCCTCATCGAGAGGGCGCTCCGCGACGCACGCGGCTCGGTCACGAGCGCCGCGCGGATGCTCGGATTCAAACACCACCACAGCCTCGCCTCCATCATCAACAACCGTCACCGACACCTGCTCCCCGAGCGCAAGCCCGTCGTGCATCGTCGTCCGGGCATCATGGTCGACTCGTCGGATTGTTGCGCGGGGGCTTCAGAGGCGGGAGCGGAAGTTTATCTGAACGGGTCGGGGGAGTTGGACGAGGCGGACGAGACGGGCGCGCTACTGCTCGGACTCGACGCGGACGAGTGAGTTTCTGAAAGGACACACATCGGGATGAGTGCACCATCCCGAGGGCACTGCACTCCGTTGCTTGGGGGGAGTGTCAATGCCCGGAGGGCCGCCGCGGCTTAAAGGGTGGGCGCGCGGCGGCCCACTCCCTACGCTCTAACGCAGTTCTATTCGGCGCTCCACCGCGTCGGCGAATTACCCATCAAGCTCGCCATCTCGCGCAGGGCTTCGAGGTGATTTCTCGTCAACTCGAACTCGGCCGCGCCCAGACGCGCCGACACTTTACGCGCGCCCGTCAACGCCGCCAAATCTTCCGCCGTCAAGGTCACGCCCGTCGCCTCAAGGATCGTCCCCCCGTTCGACTTCGACTCGTAACGCGCCGGAGAAGAGAGCGGAACGGCCCGCCCGTCGCAGACGAGCGAGAGGTCGTGCGACTGGCGGAACCTCGGCGCGCGCGAGGTCGAGACGATGAGCAGGTCTAGTGTCTGCCGCGCCCCTTTCCGCGTGTCGCGGTGGATGAAGGAGGCCGACAGGTAGACCGCGCCTTCCGCGCCGGCGGCGAGCGGGCCGGGGTGTTCGAGCGTGGTGCGCATGCCGCGCGCCGCCGAGTCGAAGCTCGTCACAATCTCGCCGCTGTGCTTAAAGGGCGAGGGCGGCGGCGTCGGGCACGCCTTGCGCTTTTGCGAAAGCGCGTCGGGAAAACTGATGAGGAGGAGGGCTGTGCAGATTATCAAACGGGGGATGCTGTTCGTCATCGGGGTTCGTCTTTCACCTCGAATTATGTCGTGACTTGGCCGGTGAGGTTGCGTGGGGCTGCAACCCGAAGCAGTGACCGATTCCAGACGGCCCAAGCGGCGAGGCCGCCCGCGCAGTAGGCCGCCACGTCCCAAGCGTCAGCGCGCGCCGAGGGGACAAAGAGCGGGGCGGCCACTTCAAAAAATAGAGACCAGATGAAAAGGTGGAGGGCAATCTCGCCGCCCTGCGGCGGCGCGTCCGTCCTGCGGATTCCGACGAGTCGGTGCAGGAGCAGGAGCGGCGGGAGCGCGCAGGGGATGACGAGCAGGTCGTTGAAGTGACTGCGCAGGAAGTGCTCGCCCGTCGCGAGACGCGGCTTCACCACCCAGCGGTTGAGCGCGTAGAGCGCGACCGAGGTCAGGAAAAGTCTGTCTCCGAGATAGCGAAACATCGTCGATGCGTTTCCCTTCGCGCTCAACAGAAGAACATCAGGATGACTATCGCCGCGACGATGGCGATGATCGCGATGACGGCCTGCTCGCCCGACGAGCGTTGCTGCGGAGCGGGCAGGGGAGTGAACGGCCGCACGGGCTGAAACCCGACCGGCTGCGGCTGCATCTGTGAGGCTTGCAAGGGGCGTCCGCACTGCGGGCAGAAGGCCGCGAGCTGCGGAAGACCTCGCCCGCAGCCGGGGCAGAAAAAGTTCTGCGTCGGCTGCTGCGGCTGAGGCGGCGGCGGTGCGACGGGGCGCGCGGGCGGCTGGTAAGGCGGCGGCTGCGGCGCTTGCTGCGGCGTGGGCTGCTGCGGCAGCTCGGCCGAACCCATCCAGCGGTAAGGCTGCCGATGCCCTTCGTCCTGCGGCGTCGCGAACGGCCGCTTGTCCCCCGGCCTCTGCTCCTCCGGCGAGGGCTTCGGCACGGGCGTCGCACACTCGGGGCAGATGACGAGGCTGGAGAGAAGCTCCCTGCCGCAGCCGGAGCAGATGACGGTTCGGGGCATCGGGGGCGAAACACTCCTTCAAACGCTCGCGAAGCGCCTGCGGCGAAGGTGCGGAAGCTTGAGAACGCTCGTGCCACGCACGCGCCTCGTCGCTTCGGAAAGCGTCGGGCGCGTCTGTTTACGGGAGATGCCCGGAGTACGGGGCGTTCGGGCAACGCCGCCGGGGCGAGGCTTTAAGAGGCCAACCCCGGCGGCGTTGAGCGTAGCATCAAACGAAAATTATTTCCACACCAACGTTTCAGTTCTTCACTCGCAAGGGAATGTTCGCGCCCGCGGACGCCGCCGCGTCGGCCGACGCGGAAGCGTCCTCGTCCGCGCCCTCAGTTCGCCGCGCTCGTCGCCGCCGTCACGTCGGGCGTCGCGGGAGTCGGCGCGACCGAGGCGGCCGCGTCCGCAGTCCGCGCGGAGACTTGCGCATCCGCCGTCTTCGTCACCTCGCGGCGTTCGACGCGCGCGCGCCCGTTCGTCTGCGATGGCTCGACCAAACGCTGTGTCACGCCCGCGCCTTGCGAAGACTTCTCCGCGGCGCTTTGCGTCTTCGCGTCGGCCGCGCCCGCGCGCGACATGCGGCAACTGCCCTCGAAGATTGCGCCCTGCTCGATGATGAGCGCGGGCGTCTGGATGTTGCCGCGCACCTGCGCGTTGCGCCCGAACTCGATGCGCTCGGTCGCGACGATGTCGCCGTTGACCGTGCCGTTGACCTTCGCGGTGGCGACCGAGATGTTCGCGTCCACGCGCCCGCCCGCGCTGACGATGAGCGTCCCCTTCTCGGAGGTGACGCGGCCCGTCAGGTGTCCGTCGACGCGCAGCATCCCCTTGAATTCGGCCTCGCCGTTGAGCACGGTCGTCCCGCCGACGAACCCGCTCATGATGCCCTCCTTGATGTCGCGCGCCAGCGCCTCCGACTCCGAGAGCGCGCGCGAAGGCGTGGACGAAGTCGGGGTGTGCGTCTGCGCCTGCGCCGGAGTCGCCTGAGTCTGCGACGGGGCGTTGGCGGGCGCGTGCGACGTTTGCGGGGGCGTCTGTTGCGCGGGGCGTCCGAACTGTTGGGCCGTCGTCTGCGCGGGCGTCTGCGGCTGTTGTTGCGGGGCCGGGGTCTGCTGTTCGTTCTGTTCGTTCCGGGGGGAACGTCCCATTCTGAGCATTTCGGATGTACCTCCAGTGTTGACTCGCGCGCGGCGGGGGACGTCCGTGCGCATGAACACGCGCGCGTGCGAGTCGGTCTATTGCCTGCACGGCCCGGTGGACGGCCGCGCGTCTCTGAAAAATGAAATCCCGAAAGGATGCTTTCGTGAAGGGCAAGCGCCTCGGAAGAGTTGAGGCGCGCGAAATGATTTAACACGCCGCGCGCCCCGCATCATTGCGAAGAGGTTATATTCCGGTTGCGCCCGCGAAGAAATCCTCGCGCGCCGAACGGGCGAGAGATTGAGACGGTCTGCAAGGAAGCTTCGACGACTTAGAAGCGGTAGCCGTAGCGAACCGTGACGCTGCGGCCCGGCCCGTCGACGCCCCAACCGGGGTTGCGGTGGCTCTTGTCTCCGATGTTCTCGAAATCGATGGAGATTTCCTGCCCCTCGCCGAAGCGGAAGCCGCCACGCAGGTTGATGAGGCCGTAGCCGGGGATGGCCGTAAAGAGCGGCGCGGAGTTGACCCCGACGCCGAGCACGCGGTTCTGCACCTCAGCGAGCGTCTCGCCCGTCGCGATGAGCGTCCCGCCCGCCGAGAGGCAGCGGCCGTTCGAGCCGGGCGTGGTGATACCGCGCACGCAAGCGCCGCGTCGGAAGAAGTTTTGTATCTGCGCGCGCGTGCGTGTCGCGCCGGTGCGACGGTCGGAGAGGTCGAGCGACGAGAGGCGATCCTGACGCCCGGCGAGTGTCGAGTAGGCTTCGACCCAGTAGCGCCGCCCCGTCGGCTGGTAGCGCAGACTGAGGAACGCCGACTGCGGCGGGACGCCCGCGCCGCCGAGGTTGGGCGGCAGTCCCGTCTCCTTGTCCGCCGCGTGGAC
>DASUNL010000469.1:0-20183 GCA_036277175.1 Pyrinomonadaceae bacterium
TTTATAACCTCCCGGTCGCGATTCGGATGAAGGGCGCTCTCGACGCGCGCTCGCTTGAGCAGAGCCTCGACGCCCTCGAAAATCGTCACGAGAGTTTAAGAACCAGATTCCCCACCGTCGAGGGCAAGCCCGTGCAGATCATCGCCCCGCCGCGAGGCTTACCCCTTGAGCGAATCGCTCTCGACAACTTGGACGAACCCGAACGCGAGGCGGAACTGCGGCGACTCACCGGCGAGATGGCGCGGCGACCGTTCGCCCTCTCGGAGGGGCGTCTGGCGCGCGCGTATCTGCTGCGGCTCGCCGAGGACGAGTACCTGCTACTCGTCGTCATGCACCACATCATCGCCGACGGCTGGTCTGTCGGCGTGCTGGTGAGAGAGTTGGCGCAGCTATACGACGCGCGCGCGCGCGGCAGGGCGGAGTCTCTCGCAGACCTGCGGATTCAATTCGTGGACTACGCGGTCTGGCAGCAGCGTCTACTCGACGGCGACGAGCTGAAGAGTCAGCTCGACTACTGGAAGAGACAACTCGGCGGAAGCCTCCCCGTCTTGGAGTTGCCGTCAGACTATCCGCGACCCGCCGTGTCGAGCCATCGCGGGGCGACAGAGCGTTTTGAAGTCGGCCCGGAGGCGACGAGCAGGCTCAAGGAGTTGGGCCGTCAAGCGGGCGCGACCCTCTTCATGGTGTTGACGGCGACGCTCAAAGTCCTCATCCACCGCTACACGGGGCAGCAAGACATCATCCTCGGCACGCCCGTCGCCAACAGAAGGCGCAGAGAGTTTGAGCCGCTCGTCGGGTGTTTCGTCAACACGCTCGCGCTGCGGACAAACATCACGGGCGACGAAACTTTCCGCGACTTCTTGCACACGACGCGGCGCGTGATGTTGGAGGCTTACGCGCATCAGGACGTGCCGTTTGAGAAGCTCGTCGAAGAGTTGCAGCCGGACAGAGACCTGAGCCACTCGCCGCTCTTTCAGGTGATGATCGCGTCGCAGAAAGCGCCGCATTGGGCGACGAAGATGGGAGAGCTTAGCTTGAGCCGGTTCGAGGCGGACACGGGGACGGCGAAATTCGACCTGTTGGTCTTCGTGGACGAGACCGAGCAAGGCTTGAAGTGCGCGTTTGAATATAAGACTGAGTTGTTCGAGCCGGAGCGTGTGGCGCGGATGGCGCGCCACTTCCAGACCTTGCTCTCGTCGGTCGCATCCGACCCCGCCTGCGCCGTCTCGACCTTGCCGCTACTGCCCGACGACGAGCGACGCCGCGTACTCCTCGACTGGAATCGGACGGACGCGCCTTCGCACTCGCCCACGACGGAGCGCGCCGCGTCGCCCCTCATGCACGAGATGTTCGAGGCGCAAGCGGCGGCGCGGCCCGAGGCGACGGCGCTCTTGTGCGGCGAGCGCAGCGTGAGTTACGGCGAGCTGAACCGGGTGGCGAACCGCGTGGCGTGGAGGCTGCGCGCGGAGGGCGTCGGGCCGGAGAGCGTCGTGGGCGTCTGCACGGGCAGGGGCGTCGGGACGGTGGCGGCGATGCTCGGCGTGTTGAAGGCTGGGGGCGCGTACCTGCCGCTCGACCCGTCGTACCCGCCCGAGCGTCTCGCCTTCATGCTCGAAGACGCGCGCGCGCCAGTGCTGCTGACGGAGGACGCGCTGGTCGAGAATCTACCGCCCACTTCGGCGCGCATCATCTGTCTGGACGGCGAGTCGTGCGCGGCGTCGTCGGAGCAGGGCGGTGAGAATCGCGCGGTCGAGGTGGCCGACGATAATCTCGCTTACGTCATCTACACCTCCGGCTCGACGGGCAGGCCGAAGGGCGTCGCCATCGAACATCGCAGCGCGACGGCTCTGCTCAGTTGGGCAAAGTCCGTCTTCACACCCGAGGAGATGTCGGGCGTGCTGGCCTCGACCTCGATTTGTTTCGACCTCTCCGTCTTTGAAATCTTCCTCCCGCTCAGTTGCGGCGGCACGATCATTCTCGCGGAGAACGCGCTGCAACTGCCGGAGCTGCCCTGCGCGTCGGAGGTGAAGTTAATCAACACCGTCCCTTCGGCGATGAGCCAACTGCTCGGCATGCGGGCCGTGCCGCCGTCGGTCGTCACCGTCAATCTGGCGGGCGAGCCGCTCGGCGGCGCGCTGGCGCGGCGTGTGTTTGAAGAGACCTCTGCGCGGAGACTTTTCAACCTCTACGGCCCGACCGAAGACACGACCTATTCCACCTTCGCGCTCGTCGACGGTCGGGCCGACGAGCAACCGTCTATCGGCCGTCCCGTCGAGGGCACGCAAGCCTTCATACTCGACCGAAACCTTCAGCCCGTGCCCATCGGCGTCGAGGGCGAGTTATACCTTTCCGGCGAAGGGCTGGCGCGCGGCTATCTGAACCGGCCCTGTGTCACCGCCGAGAAATTCATCCCGCACCCCTTCGCCTACGCGCCCGGCGCGCGGCTCTACCGGACGGGCGACCTCGCGCGCTATCGCGCGGACGGGCGGATAGAGTTCGTCGGGCGCATCGACCATCAGGTGAAGGTGCGCGGCTTCCGCATCGAGTTGGGCGAGGTCGAGTCGGCGCTGCTCCGACATGCTGCGCTTAAGGAAGCGCTGGTGAAAGACTACGGCGAGGGCGAGGGCAAGCAGTTGGTAGCTTACCTCGTCGGGCGTCGCGGCGAAGTTCCCACTCCGGCCGAGCTGCGAAGATTTCTGGCCGAGCGTCTGCCTGATTTCATGATTCCTTCGGCCTTCGTCGCGCTTGAGCGAATGCCTCTGACGCCGAACGGCAAGATTGACAGGAAGGCTCTTCCGCCGCCCGACCGTGCGAGCCGCGACGCGGGCGGCGAGTTCATCGCCCCGCGTAACGGCACGGAAGCCCTGCTCGCTTCCGTCTGGGCAGAACTGCTCGGCGTGCGGCGCGTCGGCGCAGCCGACAACTTCTTCGACCTCGGCGGCCACTCGCTCTTAGCCACGCAACTCGTCTCGCGCCTGCGCCAAGCCTTTGGGATGGAGTTGCCTCTGCGCGCTCTCTTCACGTCGCCGACGGTCGCGGGCCTCGCCGAAGAGATAGAGACGCTGCGGCGCGAAGGGCAAGGCCATAAGCTTCCGCCGATTCGGCACGGCGAGCGCGACGAGCGTCCGCCACTCTCCTTCGCGCAGCAGAGGCTCTGGCTTCTCGACCAACTCGCGCCCGGCAACCCTTTCTACAACGTCTCCGGCGGCGTCAGGCTCAAGGGCGCACTCGACGTCGAGGCGCTTCGTCGAAGCGTCAACGAAATCGTGAGCAGGCACGAAGCCCTGCGCACCGGCTTCGCCGCGCCGGACGGCGAGCCGTATCAGATGGTCGCCGACGAAATCAGCCTGACCCTGCCCGTACTCGACCTGAGTCATTTGGACGAACGGGAGCGAGAGCGCCGTCTGGCACGCCACATACGACGCGACGCGCGCGCGCCCTTCGACCTCAAAGAAGCTCCGGCGCTCCGCGTCTCGCTCGTCAGGCTCTCCGAGCGCGAGCACGTCCTTCTGCTCACGGCGCATCACATCGTCTTCGACGGCCGGTCAATCGAAGTCTTCGTCAAAGAGTTGGGCGCGCTCTACGAGGCTTTTCGCGGGGAGGCGCGCGCGCTCGGCGAGTTGCCGGTTCAATACGCCGATTACGCCTGCTGGCAGCGTCGCCATCTGGCGGGCGGGGAGCTTTTCAAGTCGCAGCTCGACTACTGGAAAAAGCAGCTCGGCGGAGACCTGCCCGTCCTTGAGCTGCCGGCCGACCGCCTGCGCCCGCCCGTGCAGACCTTTCAAGGGGCGAGGCATCCGTTCGCGCTCGAACACGAACTCGCCGACGCGCTCAGGGCGCTCGGCAAACGCCACGGCGCGACGCTCTTCATGACGCTGCTCGCGGCCTTCAAGGTTCTGCTCTACCGCTACACGGGCCAAGCGGACATCGTCGTCGGCTCTCCCGTCGCGGGCCGCAACCGTCTTGAGATCGAGAACCTCATCGGCTTCTTCGTCAACACACTCGCGTTGCGGACGGATTTGAGCGGGCGGCCGAGCTTTGAGGATTTACTCGGGCGTGTGCGCGAGACGGCGGTCGATGCTTACGCGAATCAGGACGTGCCGTTTGAGCAGGTGGTCGAGGAGTTGCAGCCGGACAGAGACCTCACACACTCGCCGCTCTTTCAGGTGATGTTTTCGCTGCGCAGGTCTGCGGCCTACGCGCTTGAGTTGCCGGGGCTGAGTCTCAGTCAGTTCGAGACGGACACCGAGACGGCGAAATTCGACTTGGCCCTGCAACTTGAGGAGACGACCGAAGGGCTGAGCGGCTATTTCGAGTACAGCACGGAACTGTTCGAGCCGGAGCGCGTGGCGCGGATGGCGCGCCACTTCCAGACCTTGCTCTCGTCGGTTGCATCCGACCCCGCCCGCGCCGTCTCGACCTTGCCGCTACTGCCCGACGACGAGCGACGCCGCGTACTCCTCGACTGGAATCGGACGGACACGCACGCGCCTGCCGGGCCGTTGGCGCACGAGATGTTCGAGGCGCACGCGGCGGCGCGGCCCGAGGGCGTGGCGTTGCGCTGCGGGTCGGTGAGCATGAGTTACGGCGCGCTGAACCGGATGGCGAACCGCGTGGCGCGGAGGCTGCGCGCGGAGGGCGTCGGGCCGGAGAGCGTGGTCGGGGTGTGCGCCGGGCGCGGGGCGTGGACGGTGGCGGCGATGCTCGGGGTGTTGAAGGCTGGGGGCGCGTACCTGCCGCTCGACCCGGCGTACCCGCCCGAGCGTCTCGCCTTCATGCTCGAAGACGCGCGCGCCTCAGTCTTATTGTCGGAGCGAGGTCTGGCGCACGCGCTCGACGGCTATGCGGGGAAGACGCTCCTGCGCGAAGAGTTTGACGAAGTCCGCGAAGAGCTTGACGAGGGCGCGAGCCGCGAGCGCGAGGACGCGCCGGACGACGTGTCACATACAGAGAACCGAGTCGCGGTCGGCCCGGAAAACCTCGCCTATGTCATCTACACCTCCGGCTCGACGGGCAGGCCGAAAGGCGTCATGGTTCGCCACGCGGGGTTGCGCAACCTCGTCAACTGGCACAGGCAAGTCTACGAGCCTTCGCACGCCGACAGGGTCACGCATCTGGCCGGGCTTGAGTTCGACGCATCGGTCTGGGAGCTTTGGCCGCACCTCGCGGCGGGCGCAAGCGTCCACATCCCCGACGAGGAGACGCGCCTCTCTCCGCCGAAGCTCGTCGCGTGGCTGGCGGCCGAAGCGATAACGGTATGTTTCTTGCCGACGCCTCTGGCCGAGGCCGCGTTGCAAGAGACTTGGCCGCGCGACGCGAGGCTCAGGCTCTTACTCGTCGGCGGCGATAAGCTACAGAGAAGGCCCGCCGAGTCTCTGCCCTTCAAAGTCTTCAACCATTACGGCCCGACCGAGAACTCTGTTGTCGCGACCGCCTCTCGCGTCGAAGCCGATTCGCACGCGGCGAGTCTGCCCGACATCGGCCGCCCAATCTCGAACGTGCGCGTCTACCTGCTCGACGCGAACTTCGCGCCCGTCCCCGTGGGCGTCCCCGGCGAACTCTGCATCGCGGGCGACAGTCTCGCGCGCGGCTATCTGAACCGGCCCGAGCTGACGGCCGAAAATTTCGTCCCCGACCCGTTCTCAAAAGAGCCGGGTGGGAGGCTCTACCGGACGGGCGACCTCGCGCGCTTTCTCGCCGACGGGCGAATCGAATTCGTCGGTCGCGCAGACGCTCAGGTGAAGCTTCGCGGCTTCCGCATCGAGCTTGCCGAAATCGAGGCCGTGCTATGTGAGCACGAAGAAGTGCGCGAGGCCGCCGCACTCATACGCGAGGACATGCCGGGCGAGAAGAGGCTGGTCGCCTACGTCGTGACCACGACGGAAGCGCCGTTGGCCGACGTCCGACTGCGCGAGCACTTAAAGCGTAAGCTCCCCGACTACATGATTCCTTCGGCCTTCATCGCGCTCGAAGAGTTGCCGCTAACGCCGAACGGCAAAGTGAATCGGCGTGCGTTGCCCGTGCCTTCAAGAACCGACGCGGCGCGTCCTCGTCACTCGGCGGGAAACGTCGCGGAGGCCGCGCTCGCCGCCGTCTGGGCCGAAGTCCTCGGCATCGAGCCGCCGGGCGTCGACGACAACTTCTTCGAGATAGGCGGTCATTCGCTCAAGGCCGCGCAGGTGATGTCGCGCGTGCGCGATGCGTTCGGGGTGAATCTGCCGCTCCGTAGTTTGTTTGAAGCGCCCACCGTCGCGGGTCTGACGAAAGCCATCGAGCGGGCACGCAGGGGCGGCGCGGTCGCGCCCGATGCGCCGCTCGCTCCCGCCCCGCGCGACACGGAGCCGCCGCTCTCGTTCGCGCAAGAGCGGCTCTGGTTTCTGAGTCGCTTGCACCCCGACAGCCCCGCTTACAACATCTCCGGGGCGGTACGCATCAGCGGCCCGGTCAGCCCTTCGGTGATAGAAGAGAGCATCAACGAGATTGTTAGACGCCACGAGAGCCTGCGCACGACGTTTCAGACCGTGCGCGGGCGGCCCGTGCAGGTCATCGCACCGCAACTTCGTCTGAGTCTGCCGGTCGTAAACCTCGCGCGCTTGCCCGAGGCCGAGAGGGAAGCGGAGTTGCGGCGGCTCGCGCTCGCCGAGTCGGGCCTGCCCTTCGACCTCACGGGCGGGCCGCTCTTGCGTGCGACGCTCGTGCTACTCGGCGACGCGGAGCAGGTGCTTCTGCTGACGATTCATCACATCATCAGCGACGGCTGGTCGGTCAGGGTCTTCGTCAGAGAGCTTGGCGTGCTCCTTGAGAGCTTCGCCGCCGGGCGGCCTTCGCCGCTCGCGGAGCTGCCCGTCCAATACGCCGACTTCGCCTCTTGGCAACGCCAACGGCTTGAGGGCGAAGCGTTGAGCGGTGAACTCGATTTCTGGAAGAGTCAACTCGCCGACGCCCCGGCCGCGCTCGATTTGCCGACCGACCACCCGCGCCCTCAAGTCCAAACGCTGCGGGGCGAGCGACACGCCTTCGAGCTTTCCGAAACTCTCTCCGAGGAGATACGACTTTGGAGTCGCGTGCAGGGCGTGACCATGTTCATGACCTTCCGCGCCGCGCTCCAAGTCCTGCTCCGCCATTACACCAACCGCGACGACATCGTCGTCGGTGCTGACATCGCCGAGCGCAATTCGACCGAGCTGGAAAATCTCATCGGACTGTTCGTCAACCAACTCGTCCTGCGCGTGGACTCAAGCGGGCTGCGCACCTTCACGGAGTTGCTGCGGCGCGTGCGCGAGGTGACGCTCGCCGCCTACGACCACCGGCAAGTGCCTTTCAACAAAATCGTCGAGGCCGTCAAACCGGAAATCGACCTCGGCCGAAACCCTCTCTTTCAGGTGATGCTCGTCTTCGAGAGCGAGCCGATTTTCTCCCTGCGGCTCGAAGGCTTGTCGATGAAGCTCGAAGAGACCGACGCGGGCGGCTCGCCGTTCGACTTTTCGCTCGTCATCTCGGACGCGCCCGGCCGCATCAGAGGGGCGTTCAGGTACAGTACAGACCTCTTCGAGGCAGCGACGATTGAGCGCATGGCCGCACAGTTCGAGACGATACTCAGCACGGTCGTTGCGCGCACGGACATCGAGTTAAAGGAGTTGCGCGAGACGCTCGCACGCGCGGACAAGGAACGTCTGCGCGCGCAGGCGAGGGAGCTGAAAGCGGTCAGCTCTCGAAAGTTCGAGCGACTCAGACCGCGCGCGGCCGAGACGGTCGGCGGAGACTGAAGGCGATGGCGGTGACCGAGAGAGGGCGCAAGCCGATGCCCGAAGTTAGGCGACGTCTCATCGCGTCGTCGGGCGGAGGTGTGGTCGTCCCCGCCTCCGCGCTCCTCGAACAGACGCTCCCGCTCGTTCTGAAACCCGCGCTCGACGGCCTCCGCCTAACCGATTGGGCCGCCGACAACCGCGAGTTCATCGAGGCGCAGCTCTACAAACACGGCGGCCTGCTCTTCCGAGGCTTCGACCTCAGAGACGTGAACGGCTTCGAGCGGTTCATCAACGTCGCCTCCGGCGCGGCCATCGAATATCAGGAGCGCACGTCGCCGCGCAGCCGTGTCGGCGGCAACATCTACACGGCGACCGACCACCCGGCCGACCAAAACATCTTCCTACACAACGAGCAGTCGTATAACCTTTCGTTCCCTTCGCTCATCTTCTTCTTCTGCGTCAGCCCGGCCGAGCGCGGCGGCGAAACCATTCTGGCCGACACGCGCAAGGTCTACGCCCGCATCGACTCGCAGATTCGAGAGCGGTTCGCCCGTCAGGGCTACATGTACGTCCGCAACTTCGGTCAAGGCTTCGGCCTCACTTGGCAGGACGCCTTCCAGACGACGGACAGGGACGCCGTCGCGCTCTACTGTAGTGAACACGGCATCGAGTTCGAGTGGAAGGACGGCGACTGTCTGCGGACGCGACAGGTGCGGCGCGTCGAAGCCGCGCACCCGGTGACGGGCGAGATGGTCTGGTTCAATCACGCGACCTTCTTCCACGTCACAACACTACCGCCCGACATTCAGAGAATCCTTCTGAGCGCCTTCGGCGAAGAAGACTTGCCGAACAACACCTACTACGGCGACGGCTCGCCGATTGAGCCGCAGGTGATGGAGGCGTTGCGCGAAGCCTACCTGCAAGAACTGCTGGCGGTGCGTCTGGAGAGCGGCGATGCGTTGATGCTCGACAACATGCTCACGTCGCACGGGCGCGCGGCCTTCAGCGGGGAGCGCAAAGTGGTCGTCGGCATGTCCGCGCTCCGCCACTGGCTCGAAATCAAGTAGTCGTCATCAGCGCGGCGCATTCAATCAGCGACACTTCATTCAGCGCCTCTTCCATCGGCGACACTTCAACCAGCTTCAACGCAATCAACAACTCATCCGGGTCGCGGCCAGTCAACAGCCATGAGTGAAGGAATACGGCTCTCGCCTCAACAAAAGCACCTTTGGGCGCTCACGACGAGCGACGGCCCGCTGCCTTACGCCGCACGCAGCGCGATTCGGCTCGACGGCCGTCTCGACAAGGCTGCGCTCGGGCGGGCCGTCAAGTGCGTCGTCGGGCGTCACGAAATCCTGCGCACGGTCTTTCGCCTCTTCCCCGGCATGAGCGTCCCCGTACAGGTAATCACCGACGCGGCCGCGACGCCGGCCGACGAGATAAGTTTGACGGGCCTCGACGAGCGCTCACAGGAGCGTGAGCTTGAAAGACTGTTTCAGAGCATCAGCCCGCGACCCTTCGTCTCCGAGAGCCCTGCGCTCGGCGCGACCTTGGTGAGCCTTTCCGCGACACGCCACGTACTTCTGCTCGCGCTGCCCGCCGCTTGCGCCGACGCGCTGACGCTCGCGAATCTGACCCGGGAACTCGCACGCGCCTACGAGTCGTGTCTGCGCGGGGGCGAGCCGTCCGAAAGCCCTTTGCAGTACCCGGACGTGTCGGAGGTCTTCAACGAGCTGCTCGAATCGGAGGAGACCGAAGCGGGCCGCGATTACTGGAAGCGGCAAGACCTCTCGGCGCTCGCAGACCTCCGCCTGCCCTTCGAGCGGCAGTCTTCGGACGCGCATAGTTTTGCGCCCGCCGTCTTCACGTCGCGGCTCGCGCCCGACCTCGTCGAGAAAATCCACGACGCCGCTCTTGAGCACGCCGCGTCTGAATCGTCCGTCCTTCTGGCCTGCTGGCAACTCCTGCTCGGCCGCCTGACGGGGCAGACGGAGGTGGTCGTCGGGACGACCTACGACGGCCGCGCCTACGAGGGACTGGCCGACGCGCTCGGACTCTTCGCGCGCTGCCTGCCCGTCCGTTGCCGCGTCGAAGCGGGCCACACCTTCGCCGAGTTGGTGGCGCAGGCCGAGCGCAACGCGAGCGAGATTTACGAGTGGCAGGATTACTTCGACCCGTCGCGCGACGCGGGCGCGCGCAATGGCGACGCCGGGCCGCGCACTCTTCCTTACTGTTTCGAGTTCGAGGAGCAGCCACAGCCAATCGCGGCCGGCGGGGTCGTCTTCTCTGCGCACCGTCGCGACGTCTGCTTCCACCGCTACGGTGTGAAGCTCTGCTGCGTGAGCGCGGGGGACGGCATCACGACGGAGCTTCACTACGACCGCGCACTCTACACGGCCGGACACGTCGAAGCCCTCACGCGGCAATTCGACGCGCTGCTGCGCTCCGCGCTCGACGCGCCGCTGGAAAGCGTCGCCGGGCTCGAACTTCTGACCGAAGAGGAGCGGCGACGAATCCTCGTCGACCTCAACCAGACCGCCGCCGAGTACCCGCGCGGCCTCTGCGTCCAGCAACTCTTTGAAGCGCAGGCCGCGCGCACGCCCGACGCCCCGGCCGTCAGCTTCGACGACGAGAGCCTGACTTACGGCGCACTCAACTCGAAGGCCAACAGGCTGGCTCATCATCTGCGCGCGTCGGGCGTGGGCGCGGAGTCGCGCGTCGGCCTCTATCTCGAACGGGGGCTTGACGCAATCGTCGCTTTGCTCGCCGTCATCAAGGCGGGCGGGGCTTACGTCCCGCTCGACCTGACGCTCCCGCCCGCCCGCCTGTCGCTCATCATCCGCGAAGCGGGCCTCTCGGCCGTCTTGACTCATTCCGCGCTTCTGAAGAGTTTGCCGGACGAGCCTGTGCGGGTCGTCAGCCTCGACGCGGACGCCGAACTGATTGCCGCGACCTCCGACGCCAACCCGCCGTGCCGCACAAGCCCGGAAAATCTCGCCTACGTGATTTACACGTCGGGTTCGACGGGCAGGCCGAAAGGCGTCATGGTCGAACACCGCTCGGTAGTAAACCTCTCGTTCGCATTGCGGGATGAAGTCTATCGCGGGATGGACGGGCCGCTCGCCGTCGGCCTCAACGCGCCGTTGACGTTCGACGCATCGGTCAAGCAACTGATTCAACTCCTGCACGGCCACCAACTGCACGTGTTGCCCGAAGAGGTGCGCGCCGACCCCGCGCGCTTCGTCGCCTTCGCACGGCGACACGCGCTGTCGGTTTTCGACTGCACGCCCTTCCAACTGAAAACCCTGCTCGCGAGCGGACTCGACGAGGCGACGGGCGAAGGGCCGAAGATGATTCTGGTGGGCGGCGAGGCGCTCGATGATTCCACTTGGCACACACTCGCGCGGAGCGAGCGCGTCAACTACTTCAATCTCTACGGGCCGACCGAATGCACGGTGGACGCGGCCGCATGTCGCGTCCAGTCCGCGCCCGACGAGGCGACCATCGGGCGGCCCATCCCGAACGCCGAAATCTACATCCTCGACGACGACTTAAAGCCCGTCCCCGTCGGCGTCGCGGGCGAGCTGCACATCGGCGGGACGGGACTCGCGCGCGGCTACCTCTCGCAGCCGTCGCTCTCGGCCGAGCGTTTCATCCCGAACCCTTTCGGCGGCGCGCGCGGCGCGCGTCTCTACAAAACCGGCGACGTCGCGCGTTACCTCCCCGACGGAAGAATCAAGTTTCTGGGCCGCAACGATTTTCAGATAAAGCTGCGCGGCTACCGCATCGAGTTGAAGGAGATTGAAGCGGTCGCACTCGAACATGCGTCGGTCGCGGAGGCCGTGGTGGTGGGCCGAAGCGTGGCGGACGGCGCGGGCGCGGAGTTGGTCGCCTACGTCGTGCCGAAAGAGTCGGCCGCGCCGACGCGCGCGCCCGACGCGGAGCGAACGGATTTGAGAATCGAGCTGCGCGAATTCTTAAGGAGCAGGCTGCCGGAATACATGATACCGGCGGCCGTCGTCGTGCTATCGGCGCTGCCCGTAAGCGCGCACGGAAAGATTGACCGCGCGCGTTTGCCCGACCCGCAGAGGGAAGCCTCCTCCTTCGGCATGAAGTATGAAGCTCCGCGCAATCAGGTTGAGCGCGCCGTCGCCACCATCTGGCAGGAGGAGCTTCAGTTGGAGAGGGTCGGCATCCACGACAACTTCTTCGACCTCGGCGGCTCGTCGCTCGTGATGGCGAGAGTCTTCGACCGTCTGCAAACGAACACGGAGAGGAAGCTGAGGCTCGTCGAGATGTTTCGACACACGACCGTCAGCACGCTGGCCGAGTACCTGAGCGGCGAGCAGGCGGAAGAGTTCCGGCCGGAGAGCGTTGACCGGCAGGTCGGCAGGCAAAAGGCGGCGCTCGAACGCCAGAGACGTTCGCAGAGGAGAGGCCAGAAAGTGGAACCCAATGGGCACAGCAATTGACCCGCAAAGGATAGAAGCGGCGCTCTCCGAGCACCCACGACTCGACGAAGTGCGCGTCATCGCCGACAGCGACGCGGAGGGCCGAGACGACGGCCGCGCGCAACTCGTCGCCTACGTCGTGCCGCGCGGCGGTGCAGTAGAACCATCTCCGGGCGGCGAGTTGAAGTTCAGTCTCTTCTACTTCGCCGACGCCGCGCGCGGGCCGGGCGACGACAACTACCGGCTCTACCTCGAAGGCGCGAAGTTCGCCGACGCGCACGGGTTCGAGGCGGTCTGGACGCCGGAGCGTCACTTCCACGCCAACGGCGGGCTGTACCCGAACCCGTCTGTGTTGAGCGCGGCGCTCGCCATCGCCACGCGGCGCGTCAAGCTGCGCGCCGGGAGCGTTGCGCTGCCGCTCCACTACCCTCTGCGCGTCGCCGAGGAATGGTCGGTGGTTGACAACCTCTCGAAGGGCAGGGTGGGGCTTTCGTTCACGTCGGGCTGGGTGCCGAACGATTTCGCCATCGCGCCCTCGCCCGAAGAGAGTTTCAAAGCCAAGCGCGAGGTCATGCTGCGCAACCTCGAAGAGGTGCGTCGGCTCTGGGAGGGGGGGACGACGAAGGCGCGCGACGGCGCGGGCAACGAGGTCGAGTTGGAGATTTTCCCGAAGCCCGTGCAGCCCACCTTGCCCGTCTGGATGACCTGTAGCGGCGACCCTGCCATGTTCGAGAAGGCGGGGGAGTTGGGCTTCAACGTCCTGACCGCGCTGCTCACGCAATCGCTCGAAGAGACGGCGGGCAAGATTGCCCTCTACCGGAAGTCGCGGGCCGCGCACGGCCTCGACCCGGCGGGCGGTCGCGTCACCCTCATGCTGCACACCTTCGTCGGCGAGGACGAGGAGATGGTCAAGCGTCTCGCGCGCGAGCCGCTGACCGACTACTTCAAGTCGCACATCGACCTCATCAAGACGATGATTAAAAGCCTCAACATCCAGCTCGAAGACGTAGACCCCGACGACCCCGTCTGGCTCGACTACCTCGCCTCCTTCGCCTTCGAGCGTTACTACCAAGCCGGCTCTCTCATCGGCACGCCCTCGAAGTGCATGGCGATGGTCGAGCGGCTCAAGCGGATGGGCGTCGACGAGGTCGCCTGCTTCATCGATTTCGGCGTCGAGGCCGACCTCGTGCTGCGCAGCCTCAAGCACTTGAACGAGCTGCGCGAGATGAGCGACGCGGCGTCCGCGTTGAGCGCCGCATCGCTGCGAAAATTTTTGAACGAGAGGCTGGCCGAGGACGTCGGGCCAATCACTTTCGAGATACGCGACTGCTTACCGGCGACCGACGCGGGGCGACCGCCCGATGCCGAACAAACGGGGCGGCCGCACGACGCCGCGACTCTGACGCACGCGACGCGCGTCGCTTCGCGGGCCGACGCGCTGCGCTCGGTCGACGAGCGCGTGCGGGTTCAGAGGGCGGCGAGGGAACGACAAAATCAGCTTAAGGGAATGGGAAGATGAACGGCACAAACATGACTGACGAACAAGACTTGGCCGACCGCATCGCCATCGTGGGGATGACTTGCCGGTTCCCCGGCGCGCGCAACGTCGAGGAGTTCTGGCGAAACCTGCGCGACGGGGTCGAGGCGATATCCTTCTTCTCCGACGAGGAGCTTGAGCGAGAGGGCGTCGAAGAGTCGGAGTTCAAGAGCCGCCACTACGTGAAGGCGCGCGGCATCCTCGAAGGGGCGGAAACCTTCGACGCCGACTTCTTCGGCTTCACCCCGCGCGAGGCGGAGATGACCGACCCGCAGCACCGCCTCTTTCTCGAATGCTGTTGGGAGGCGCTCGAACACGCCGGTTATCACGCCGAGAAATATCCCGGCACGGTCGGACTCTTCGGCGGCGCGGGCGCGAACACATATCTTCTTTATCATCTCGCCTCGGCCGGCTACCTGCGCGACCCCGACGTCGTCTCGCAGGCGTTCATCTACAACAAGAACGACCACCTGACGGGCCGCGTCGCCTACAAGCTAAACCTGAAAGGCACGTGCGTCTCGGTGCAGACGGCCTGCTCGACCTCGCTGGTGGCGACGAGCATGGCCTGTCAGAGTTTGCTCAACTATCAGGTGGACATGGCGTTGGCGGGCGGCGCGACCATCATCGCCCCGCAGAAGATGGGCTACGTGTACGCCGAGGGCGGCATCCACTCGCCCGACGGCCACTGCCGCGCCTTCGACGCGGAGGCGCGCGGCGCGGTGGGCGGCAACGGCGTGGGCGTCGTCGTCTTGAAGCGTCTGCGCGACGCGCTCGACGACGGCGACACCATCTGGGCCGTCATACGCGGCTCGGCCGTCAACAACGACGGGACGCTCAAGGCGGGCTACACCGCGCCGAGCGTGGACGGTCAGGCGGAAGTCATCGCGCTGGCGCAAGGGCTGGCGGGCGTCAGCCCCGACACGCTCGCCTACGTCGAGGCCCACGGGACGGGCACGCCGCTCGGCGACCCCATCGAAATCGAGGCGCTGACGAAGGTCTTTCGCGCCCGCACCGACCGCAAAAGATTCTGCGCCATCGGTTCGGTCAAGACCGGCGTCGGCCATTTGGACACGGCGGCGGGCGTCGCCGGTCTCATCAAGACCACGCTCATGCTGCATCACGGGATGCTCACGCCGAGCCTCAACTTCGAGCGGCCCAACCCGCAACTCGACCTCGACAACTCGCCGTTTTTCGTCAACACGCAGCTGCGCCCTTGGGAGCGCGGCGCGACGCCTCGGCGGGCGGGCGTCAGCTCGTTCGGCCTCGGCGGGACGAACGCCCACGTCGTACTCGAAGAAGCGCCCGACGTCGCCGCTTCCGGCCCGTCAAGACCTTGGCAGCTGCTACTCGTTTCGGCCAAGACCGCCCCGGCTCTCGACGCGGCCTGCGCGAATCTCATCGACTTTCTCAAACAGAACCCGACCGTCAATCTGGCCGACGTCGCACACACCTTGAGGGTCGGTCGCAAGGCTTTCGAGCACCGCCGGATGCTCGTCTGCGCCGACGCGCAGGAAGCGGTCGCGGCCCTTGAGGCGTTGACGCCCGACCGACTCTTCAGCTCCGTTCAGGAGCAGGCCAACCGGCCTTTGATTTTCATGTTCCCCGGCCAAGGCTCGCAGTTCGTGGGGATGGGCGCGGAACTCTACAAGTCGGAGCGCGTCTTTCGTGAGCAGGTGGACTTCTGCGCCGAGTTCCTCCGGCCGATTCTGCAACTCGATTTGCGCGAACTGCTCTACCCGACGGAGGCCGCGCGCGAAGAGGCCGCGCGCCGACTCGACGAAACCATCAACACGCAGCCCGCGCTGTTCGTCATCGAGTACGCGATGGCGCGTCTGCTGTCCGAGTGGGGCGTGCGGCCGTCGGCGATGATGGGCCATAGCATCGGCGAGTACGTCGCCGCGTGTCTGTCGGGCGTCTTCTCGCTCGAAGACGCGCTGCGGCTCGTGGCGGCGCGCGCACGTATGATTCAAGACTTGCCCGGCGGCTCGATGCTCGCCGTGCAACTCGCGGAAGAGCGCGTGCGCGAGCGGCTCGGCGACGGGCTGTCACTGGCGGCCGTCAACGGCGTCGGTCAGTGTGTGGTGTCGGGCGCGTCGGAGGCGGTCGCGCGTTTCGAGCAGGAGTTGACGGCCGAGGGCGTCATCTGCCGACGCCTGAACACCTCACACGCCTTCCATTCCGCGATGATGGACGCGGCGCTCGACCCGTTCGTCGGCGCGTTCGACGGCATCAAACTCGGCGCGCCGCGTATTCCTTACGTCTCGAACGTGACGGGCACGTGGGCGACGGCCGAGGACGCCGCCGACCCCGCCTACTGGGCGAGGCACATGCGGCAGACCGTCAGGTTCGTCGACGGAGTCGAGGAGCTTTTGAAAGACCCGGAGGCGGTGCTACTCGAAGTCGGGCCGGGGCTGACCTTGCGCTCGCTCGCGCGCTGGCATCCGCACAAGAAGCCGCGTCAGTTGGTTCTCTCCACCATCCCGAACCCGCGCGAGCAGCAACCCGAAGTGGCTTACCTGCTCAAGACGCTCGGTCACCTCTGGCTCGCGGGCATCGAAGCCGACTGGCCAGCCTTCAACGCCGACGAGCGACGCACGCGCATCCCTCTGCCGACCTATCCCTTCGAGCGGCGGCGCTACTGGGTAGACCTGCGCCCGCAGACGAGTCAGGCAGGCCCGAGGCGTCGGGCGTCGAACAAGCGGGCCGCGCTCGAAGATTGGTTCTACGTGCCGGTCTGGCGTCAGACCCCGCGCCTCGTCGAAAACGGAAATCATCAAGTCGCGGCCGAGGGCGCGGCGATGCTCGTCTTCTCAAACGACGACAGTCTCACCTCGCGCTTCCTTGAGCGCGCGCGGCGTAGTTACCCGGCGGTCGTCTCCGTCCGGCCGGGACGAGCCTTCCGACGGCACGACGACGCGACGCTGGAACTCAATCCCGAACGCCCCGAAGATTACGACGAGTTGTTCAAAGAGCTTCAGGCGCGCGGCCTGCGCCCCGAAGTGCTGGTCAACTTCTGGAGCGTGACGCCGCGCGACGCATCAAGCAATGGCGACGCGACGGACGGCGAGGCGTCCACGCAGAGAGGTTTCTTCAGCCTCCTCTTCACGGCGCAGTCGCTCGGTCGTTTGAACGTCACGCATCCTTTGAAGATTGCCGTCATCTCAAGCGGCGTCAGGCAAGTCACCGGGCGCGACGAGTTGAGTCCTGAAAAGGCGACCGTGCTCGGCCCCGTTCAGGTCATCCCGCGCGAGTATCCGAAGGTCAAATGCCAGAGCATCGACCTCGTCGTCCCGGCCGAAGGGAGTTGGCAGGAGCGGACGCTGGCCGAGCAGATTTTTGAGGAGGTGACTGCGCGTCGTCCTGAGCCGGTCGTCGCCTACCGAGACAACCGACGCTGGTTGCAGACCTACGATCCGGTCACGCTGCCGAAGGCGGCGGGCCGCCCCGACGTGCTGAAGGAGCGAGGCTGTTATTTGATTACGGGCGGCATAGGCGGCCTCGGCCTCGAAGTCGCCGCCTATCTCGCGCGCGCCTGCCGCGCGCGGGTCGTGCTCGTCGGACGCGCGGCTCTGCCCGCGCGCGAGGAGTGGGCGCGCTGGCTCGAAACACACGACGAGCAGGACGCCGTGAGCGAGAAGATGAGGCGCGTCATGAGAATCGAGGACGAGGGCGGCGAAGTCCTCATCGCGAGCGCCGACGTTTCGGACGAGCGTGCGATGCGCGGCGTCTTCGTCGGCGCGCTCGCTCGCTTCGGCGAGATTAACGGAATCATTCACGCGGCGGGCGTGCCCGCGGGCGGCTTGATGCAGGTCAAGCGGCCCGAAGCCGTCCGCGAAGTCTTGGCCGCGAAGGTCGAGGGGACGCGCGTGCTTGAGCGTCTGGCCGCAGACCTCTCGCTCGATTTCTTCGTCCTCTTCTCTTCGCTCAGCTCGATTCTCGGTCGTCTCGGGCAGGTCGATTACACCGCCGCCAACTCCTTCCTCGACGCCTTCGCGCACGACTACTACGCGCGGACGGGCACGCTCGCCGTTTCCGTTAATTGGAGCGCGTGGGAGGAGGTCGGCATGGCGGCCAACCTCTTCCGCCCGCCGACGGCCGCGCGCGCGCCTCGGAACGGCGACCGCGCGCCGCGCAAGGAGATTGAGCACCTGCTGCTCGACCGCTGCATCGTCCGTGACGACGAGCGCGAGGTCTACGTGACGGAGTTCGCCCCCGAACGTCAGTGGACGCTCGACGAACACAGAATCGCGGGCTACCCCGTCATTCCCGGCGTCGGCTTCTTCGAGATGATTCGCGCTGCGCTCGGCGAGCGGGCGCGCGGCCGCGTCGTCGAATTTCAGGACGTCTTCTTCCTCTCGATGCTGCGCGTCGGCGTGGGCGAAAGTCGCGAGGTGCGTCTCGAACTCAAGCGTGAGGGCGCGCACGAGTACAGCTTCTCCGTGCTCAGCAATCCGGACGGCAAATCGAACGGCGACGACTCGAACCTCTCGACCTACGCTCTGGGCAGGGTGCGGCTAGGCGAGCCGGAATCGCCCGTCGAGTACGACTTGGCGAGCTTCCGCGAGCGTTGCAATCTGAGCAAGTTGGTTCTGGGCGAGGAGGATCGTGAGGAAGACTTAGGCCCGCGCTGGCAGAGCGTGCGCGACGTCTACATCGGCGACAACGAAATCTTCATCCCGTTGGAGATTCCCGAAGCCTACCTCTCCGACTTCGAGCAGATGAAATTCCACCCCGCGCTCTTGGACAGGATGACGGGCCTCACGAAGAAGTATCTCGCCAACGGGCCGTACCTGCCCTTCACTTACAAGCGGCTGCGCATCAAGGGAGACCTGCCGCGCAAGGTCTACGGCTACGCGCGCTACAAGGAGGAGGAGAGCCTGAGCCGCGAGACCATCAACTTCGACCTCAAGCTGATGGACGAGCAGGGGCGCGGGCTGATTGAGATTGAAGGCTTCGGCCAGAAGCAGGTGAAAGACCCGGCGGACGAAATCCGCTACCTCTCCGACTTAAAGCTTGCGCAGCGCGGCGACGCTCGGTCGGGCGCGCAAAGTCTTCTCGCGCCCGCTTCCGCAATCGAGACGGACGCGGCCTCCGAGATGGACATCTACCGAGGCAGCATCCGCCCCTCGGAAGGGACGGAGGCGCTCGAACGTCTCCTCGGCGCGCGGCTCGCGCCGCAGGTCATCGTCTGTGCGCAAGACCTTCAGTTCACCATCGAGCAATCGGAGAAGGCGAGCGGCGAGCGTCTGCTCGACGCACTCAGCGCGAGCCAGAAACCCAAACGTGTCGCGGCACGGCCCGCGCGCAACGGAGGCTCTTACGTGCCGCCGCAGAACGAGGCCGAACGCAAGATTGCCGAAATCTGGCAAGACGTGCTCGGCGTCGAGCACGTCGGCGTCAACGACAACTTCTTCGAGTTGGGCGGCAGCTCGCTCTTCGCCGTGCAGGTGCTCTCGCGTCTGCGTAAGGAGTTCGACGCCGAGATTCCGCCCGCGATGATTTTCGAGGGCGCGACCGTCAGCGCGCTCGCCAAGTTGCTGACGCGCGACGCCGACGAGCAGCCCGCCTTCGACGAGCGGCAGAGCCGTGGCGAGCGGCGCAAGGCGCGTGCGCGCGAGAGGCTCAGTGGCCGCAGCCTCGAAGAGCAGCAGGTGGCCGAATAGGAGAGAGCGACATGGGGCGCGCGTTCGACGGGACAGAGATTGCCGTCATCGGGATGGCGGGCCGTTACCCGAGGTCGAAAGACCTCGACGAGTTCTGGGCACACCTGCGCGACGGCGACGAGTTGATTTCGTTCTTCACCGACGAGGAGGTGCTCGCGCGGGGCGTGGACGAGGAGGTGCTGCGGAGCGGCCACTTCGTCAAGGCGGCCGTCTTGCTCGAAGGGATGGAGATGTTTGACGCCCCCTTCTTCGGATTCACGCAGCGCGAGGCCGCACTGCTCGACCCGCAGCACCGTCTGTTTCTTGAAATCGCGTGGGAGGCGCTTGAGAACGCGGGTTACAACCCGGACGCTTACGACGGCCTCATCGCCGTCTACGCCGGGGCGGGCATCAACAGTTACTTCCTCTCGAACCTCTACCTGAACCCGAACTTCGGCCCGCTCGAACAGTTGTCCATCCTGCTCGCCAGCGACAAGGACTACATGATGACGCGGGCCTCTTACAAGTTGAACCTGCGCGGGCCGAGCGTGATGGTGCAGAGCGCGTGCTCGACCTCGCTCATCGCCGTCCACCTCGCCTGTCAGGGGCTTCTGGCCGAAGAGTGCGACATGGCGCTCGCCGGGGCGAGTAACGTCCAGACCATTCTCCGCAACGGCTACTACACGACGGAGGGGAGCGTCTACTCACCCGACGGCCACTGCCGCCCCTTCGACGCCGACGGGCAGGGCACGCTCTTCGGCAGCGGCGTCGGCGTCGTCGTCTTAAAGCGTCTGTCGGACGCACT